>NZ_JBKGHJ010000089.1:0-20563 GCF_046520365.1 Corallococcus sp. 4LFB | reverse complement strand
CAGCGTGGCGTCGCGCGGGTACTCGGTCTCCGTCGCGTTCCATTCCACCAGCACCCGCTGGCGCATCTCGGCCGTGAAGGGCGCCACGGTGTCGCGTGGCTGCTCGGCGGTACGGGCCTCCCATTCACGCGCGACGTCCTCCAGCGGAACCGTGGGCGCGGCCCGCGTGCGGGACTCCTGCGACTTGCGCGGTGCCGGGACCGGTTGCCCTTTCCCGCGAGCGCCTCGTCGATGAGGCGGGCCACGGCATCCAGCGTGGGAGACTCAAACAGGCGCCGGAGGGGCAGCTCCACCGTGAAGGCCTGCCGGATGCGGCTGAGCGCCTGCGTGGCCAGCAGCGAATGGCCTCCCAGGTCGAAGAAGTGATCATGCGCCCCGACGCGCTTGACGCCGAGCAGCTCCTGCCACAGCTCCGCCAGGCGCTGCTCGGTGGGCGTGCGAGGCGCGACGTACTCCCGAGGGTCACTCCCCGCCAGGTCCGGAGCGGGCAGCGCCTTGCGGTCCACCTTGCCGTTGGTCGTGAGCGGGAGCGCGGGCAGCACCACCACGGCCGACGGCACCATGTACTCGGGCAGCGCGTCCTTGAGGGCGCCCGCAGCTCGGGGCCATGGGCGGTGACGCCGTCGCGAAGCACGACGTAGCCCACCAGCCGCTTGCCACCGGGGCCGTCCTCGCGCGCCACCACCACCGCGTCCCTCACCGGGGGCAGCTTCGCCAGCGCGGCCTCCACTTCGCCCAGCTCGATGCGGAAGCCACGCACCTTCACCTGCGCGTCCGCGCGGCCCACGAACTCCAGCGTGCCGTCCTCGCGCCAGCGCACCACGTCGCCCGTGCGGTACAGCCGCGCACCCGCCTCACCGGAGAAGGCATCCGGCACGAAGCGCTCGGCCGTCAGCGCGGGCCTGCCCGCGTAACCACGCGCCACGCCCACGCCGCCCAGGTGCAGCTCGCCCTTCACGCCCACGGGCACGAGCCCGCCCCGCGCATCCAGCACGTACGCGCGCACGTTGGCCAGGGGCCGGCCGATGGAGGGCACGTGTCCGTCCGCCGTGCACTCGGTGAGCGTGGCCATGACCGTGGCCTCCGTGGGGCCATACGTGTTCAGGAACGTGCGGCCCGGAGCCCACCGCGCCACCACCTCCGGGGGCAGCGCTTCACCCCCCGAGATGACGGTCCGAAGCGCGGGCAGTCCTTCCGGAGCCGTGGCCGCGAGCGTCGCGGGCGTGAGGCTGATGACGGTGAGGGCTTCGTCGCGCAGCAGCTTGCGCAGCGGCTCGCCGGGCATCAGCTCCTCCAGCGGTGCCAGCACCAGCGTCGCGCCGCTGCACAGCGTGGTGAAGATCTCCTCCACCGACAGGTCGAACGACAGGCTGGCGAACTGGAGGACGCGGCTGCCCGGCCCGATGCCGTAGGCCGTGGCCTCATGTGCAACCAGGTTGCACACGCCACGGTGTTCGATGGCGGTCCCCTTGGGCGTGCCCGTGCTGCCGGAGGTGTAGAGCACGTAGGCCAGATTCCGGGGCCCCACGCCGGAGGCCGGAGCCAGCGCGCTCTCCTTCGCGAGCCCCTCCCGCTCCGCGTCCAGGCACAGCGCCCGGGCCCGCATCCCTTCCGGGAAGCGCTCCAGCAGCGGAGCCTGCGTCACCAGCACGCCAGCGCCGCTGTCCTCCAGCATGAAGGCCAGGCGCTCACGCGGCAGCAGCGGATCCACGGGCACCCACGCTCCGCCCGCCTTGAGGATGCCCAGCAGCCCCACGGCGACGTCCAGCGAGCGCTCCACGCTCAGGGCTACCCGGGCCTCCGGCCCCACCCCCCGGCGTCGCAGCGCCTGCGCGAGCTGGTTGGCCCGCGCATCCAGCTGCGCGTACGTGAGCGCCTGCCCCTGGAACCGCACGGCCACCGCCCCGGGCGTCCGCCGCGCCTGCGCCTCGAAGAGGGAGTGCAGGCAGCGGTCCTCCGGAAAGGGCGCGGCGTCTCCGGCCCACTCCCGCTGGACCCGCATCGCCTCCGCCGCGTCCATCAGCGGCAGCTCCGACACTCGCCGGTCCGGATCCGCGACCGCGGCCTCCAGCAGCGTGCGCAGGTGCGCGAGCAGCCGCTCGATGGAGCCGGGGTCGAAGAGGTCCGAGCTGTACTCCGCCGTGAGGCGCATGCCCTGGCGGGGCAGCTCCATGGCGATGAGCGACAGGTCCGTCTTGCTGGTGCGGTTGTCCACCGGCTGCGCGTCCAGGACGAGCCCCGGCAGTCGCAGCGGCGGCAGGGGCGCGTTCTGCAGCGTCAGCGCGACCTGGAAGAGGGGATTGACGCTCAGCTGGCGCTCCGGCTTCAGCGCGTCCACCAGCTTCTCGAAGGGCACGTCCTGGTGCGCGTAGGCCTCCAGCGTCGTCTCCCGCACGCGCGCGAGCAGCTCGCGGAAGGACGGCTGCCCGGACAGGTCCGTGCGGAAGGCCAGGTAGTTGGTGAACAGGCCGATGAGCCCCTCCAGCTCCACGCGGCCGCGGCCGGCCACGGAGGTGCCCACCACCACGTCCTGCTGGCCGCTGTAGCGCGACAGCAGCACCTGGAAGCCGGACAGCAGCACGCCGAAGAGCGTGTTGCCCTCCGCGAGCGCCAGCGCCTTGAGCGACTCCACGAGCGCGACGGGCAGCATCGCGTTGATGCGCGCGCCGCGGCCGGAGAGGACCGCGGGGCGGGGCCGGTCGGTGGGCAGCTCCAGCACCGCGTCCGGATCCAACCGCTCGCGCCACCAGCCCAGGTGCGACTCCAGCACCTCGCCTCGCAGGAACTCCCGCTGCCACGCGGCATAGTCCGCGTACTGCATGGGCAGCGGCGGCAGCGGCGAGGGCTTCTCTTCCGCGAGCGCCAGGTACAGCGCGCTCAGCTCGCGCACCAGCACGCCCATGGACCAGCCGTCCGTGATGATGTGGTGCAGCTTGAGCAGCAGCACGTGCTCCAGCGCATCCAGCCGGTACAGCACGGTGACCAGCAGCGGCCCCTTCTCCAGGTCGAACGGCCGGCGCGCCTCGTCCGTGAGCAGGCGCTGGAGCTCGGCCTCCCGCTCGGAGGCGGGCCGCGCCTGGAGGTCCACCACGGGCAGCGCCAGGTCCAGGGCGGGCGCGATGTGCTGCACGGGCCGGCCGTCCTGCTCGATGAAGGTGGTGCGCAGCGGCGCGTGGCGCCGCACCAGCGCCTGGAGGCTGGCGCGCAGCACGGCCACGTCGAGCACGCCGGAGAACCGCACGCGGACGGGGATGTTGAAGGCCGCGCTGCCCGGGCTCAGCTGGTCCTGGAACCACATGCGTTCCTGGCTGAAGGACACGGGCGCAAGCGTGGGGCGGACCTTGCCGCGCAGCAGCTCGGCCAGACGCGCGCGCTTCTGCTCCGGCGCCGTCCCCGCGCCGTTACCTTCTGTTTCAAATGTCCCCATGTATTGAGAATAACCCGTCAGCGAGGGGGCCTGGGTGAAAGCCGCCCTCGGCGTTATTCCCGTTGGTTTCGACGCGGCGCACCCGGCAGGACGCGTCGTGAGACACGGGGATGGGGTCTCGAAACGGGGCATTTTGCCCCGGGCCTCCAATGCCCCCGCGGAAAAACAAAGGCAGCGATTGGGGACGGCCCTCGCACGGGCCGTCCCAGGGGACCGCGTTACTTCTTGCCGGCGGGCTTGCTCGCGTCCGGCGCGGCCTGGGGCTTCGGCGGCGTGCCCGGTCCGGGCACGGGCTCGGTGCCGGGCGGCGGCGGCTGGCCGTTGGGCACGAGGGTCTCCTTCGGGCCGGTTTCGAGCTCCGACTTCACCAGCTTGAAGTCCACGCGCCGGTTCTTCGCGCGGCCGAGCGCCGTGTCGTTGGTAGCGATGGGCCGGTCGAACCCGAAGCCCTGCGACGTGAGGCGCTTGCGGTCGATGCCCTTCTTCACCAGGTAGTCGAGCACCGACTTCGCGCGCCGGTTGGACAGGTCCATGTTGAGCTGGCGCGAGCCCTTGTTGTCCGTGTGCCCTTCAATCTGCACCGGCCCCAGCGTGGGGTTCTTCACGAGCACCGTCGCCACCTCGTCCAGCAGCGGGTACGACTGCTTCTGGATGACCGCGGAGCCCGTCTCGAACAGGATGTTGCCCTTGATGCGGATGCGGTCCGATTCGACGACGACGTAGGGCGGGGCGTCGTACGGGCAGCCGTTGTTCTCCGGCGGGCCGGCCACGTCGGGGCAGTCGTCCTCGCCGTCTGGGATTTCGTCGAAGTCCGTGTCCGGGCAGCCGTCGAAGTCCTTCAGGCCGGGCACCAGGGGGCACTTGTCCAGCGGGTCGATGACGCCGTCGCCGTCGGTGTCCTTGTCGGGCTCCACGGGGCAGCCCTTGTTCTCCTTCGGGCCGGGCTTGCCGGGGCACGCGTCGTCGCCGTCCGCCACGCCGTCGCCGTCGTTGTCCGGATCCGGGCAGCCGTCCTGGTCCTCGAAGTCGTCCTGGTCCTCGGGCTGCGTGGGGCAGCGGTCGCGAATGTCGGGCACGCCGTCGCCGTCCGAGTCCGGCCCCTCGTCCTTGAAGGTCTTGTCGTAGCGCAGCGCCAGCATGACGCGCAGGGCCTCGCGGCCGTAGCCGGTGGTGACGTTGAGGCCGCGGCCCACGTCCAGCTCCACGCCCCAGTCGCCCCACACCTTCGCGCGGGCGCCCACGAGCAGCTCCCACGGCGACTTGAGCGACTCCGCCTGGTCGAAGTTGAAGGGGCGCGCCAGCGGCGTGCGCAGGTGCATTTCCGCGGTGGCCTTCACCTCGCGCAGCCGGCTGATGTCCGGCAGGTCCACGATGCCGCCCGCGCCCAGCGTCAGCTCGTCGTCCACCCGCAGGTTGAGGTACTGCGCCGCGGGGCGCACCAGCACGCCCGCGTTGCCCAGCACGCGCACGGGTCCCAGCTGCTTCTCCACGGCCAGGCGCGGGGCGAACACCACGCCGCGCTCACCCGTGAAGCTCTGGGCGCTGCCGGTGGGCAGCCGCACCTCCGCCACCAGCGCGAGCCCCAGCGGGAAGCGGTCCGGGTTCAGCAGGCTCACGCGCGGCAGCACGCGGAGGTCGCCCAGCGTGGTGCTGCTGACGCCCGCGGCGCCGGGAAAGTCCGGCGAGTTCAGCGCGTCACCCAGCAGCGAGAAGTTGTCGCCCTGCACGAGCGTGAACGGCAGGTCCACGCCCAGCTCCAACCGCTCCAGCAGCTGGTAGGAGAACAGCAGGTGCGCGTCCAGCCGGTACGGGATCAGGTCCCCCAGCTTCTCGTTGCCCAGCTTGAGGGCGAGGATGCGCCAGTTGAAGTCCAGCAGCAGCGCGCCCCGGTAGCTGCCCACCGGCTCCACGGTGGCGCCTTCCAGGGCAATGCCGCTGGACTGCGCGGCCGTCGGCTTCACCGGGACGGCGTCGAACCCTCGTGAGAAGGGGTCGGGTTGGGCGTGGGCCGCTGCCGTGGTGAGCAGCAGGCCCAGGACCGCGAGTCGCAGGGCCGCGCCGCACGCGGACCGGCTCCACGAAGGTTCGGAGTCGGGGCATTGCATACCGAGGCTCTTAGCACCCACCCACCCCCGCCGGAAGAAAACCCACCCCCCGCGTGCGAGCTACAGCCTCATGCCATTTCTACAAACCCCGGGCGTGAGTGGCTCCGCGCGACACCCTGTCGGTTACGACACACTTCCCGGAGGGCCATCCGTTTCCCGGCGCGCGTGACGCCGTGCGAGCAGCGAGAAGAGGGGCCATGAACCGGTGGCTCCTGTGGGGATGTGTGTTGGTCGCGGGCTGCGGCGCCCGCGAGGCGAACGTGCGGCGCGACGCGCTCCCCGCCGCGGCACCTGAAGGCACGGTCGTCTTCGAGGAAAGCTGTGACGCGTCCGGCGCGGTGGAGCTGGGCCACGGCCTGTTCGTCGTGGCGGACGACGAGGACAACATCCTGCGCGTCTACGATGCGCGCAAGGGAGGCCGTCCGCTGCGCACGGTGGACCTGTCACCGGCGCTGGAGTTGCCGGTGAAGAAGAAGCCGCCGGAGACCGACATCGAAGCGGGCTCGCGGCTGGGCAACCTGGCCTTCTGGCTCACGTCGCATGGCCGCAACAGCTCCGGCAAGAAGCAGCCCGCGCGCCTGCGCTTCTTCGCCACGGGCGTGGGGGACCTGGAGCACGTCCAGCTCGTGGGCCCGCCGTACACGCGGCTGCTGGAGGACCTGCTCGCGGACCCGAGGCTCGCGCCGTACGGGCTCGCGCGGGCGGAGCCGCTGCCGCCCAAGGAGCCTGGGGGGCTCAACCTCGAGGGCATGACGGCGATGCTGGACGCGCCCGGGATGCTCATTGGCTTCCGGAGCCCGCTGACGCAAGGCAAGGCGCTGGTGGTGCCGCTCTTGAACCCGGAGGCGGTGGTGCGCGACGGCGTGTCCGCGCGCTTCGGGCCGCCCCGGCTGTTGGAGCTGGGCGGGCTGGGCATCCGCTCGCTGTCGTCGTGGCGGGGGCGCTATCTCATCATGGCGGGGGCCACGGCCTCCGAGGCGAAGTCGCGGCTGTTCACCTGGAAGGGCGGAGACGACGCGCCGGTGCCGGTGACGTCGGTGGACCTGTCGGGCGTGAACCCGGAGGCGTTCTTCACGCCGGACACGTCCGACGACATCCTGCTGCTCAGCGACGACGGCACCGTGCAGGTGGAGGGCGTGGAGTGCAAGCGCCAGAAGGATCCGGCGCTCAAGCGCTTCCGCGGCGTGTGGACGGCGTTGCCGGAGAGCCCCTGAGCGCCGGAACGAGCGCGGACGTCAGCGCTCCATGAACTCCGCCGCCGGGACGACCTGGATGGCGTCCGGGCGCACCGGGAGCTTCTGCTGGATGATGCGCTCATCCAGCTTGAGCAGCTCCGGCGACTTGGGCGACGCGTAGGTGATGGGCGACGGCGCGCCGGACTTCAGCTTCTGCGCCAGCCCCTGCGCGTCCTCCGTGACGAACACGAACGCCAGCTTCTCCGGCGCGAGCTGCCGCTTCACGGCGGCCTGCACGGACTCTGGCGTCATCGTCTTCAGCGCGTCCCGGAAGTGGTCCAGGAAGTTCGGCGTGCCGTAGTAGAGCGAGTCGATGGCGAAGCCCAGCCGGCGCTGATCGGTCTGCTCCCACAGGCGCGTGTAGCCCTGGAGGAAGCCTCGCACCAGGTCGAAGCGCTCCTGGGTGAGGGGCTCCTTCGACATCCGCTCCAGGAAGTACACCGCGCCGCGCGTGGCGAACACGCCGTTGGCGGGCACCACGGGGCGCAGCCAGAGGGACACGTCCTGCTGGGTGCGCACCAGGTTGGTGCGGTTGAACGTGCCGTTGCCGCGGTCCTCGATGAAGTGCTCGACGTAGGCGTAGTCGCCGTAGTTGAGGCCGCGCTGCTCGCGCAGCTCGTTGAAGAGCACGCCGAGGAACTGGCGGTGCTCGCCCAGGTTCGACAGCGCGAACGCCACCGGGAAGAAGTCCGGGTCCCCCCGGCGCAGCGGCGTGACGAAGCCCATGCTCACGGCGGTGGAGAGCGTGGGCTTCTGGAGGATGAGCGTGCGCCCCGCGGACGACTTCACGGTGGGCAGCTCCACCCGGGGCGCGCCCGTGGCGGGCAGCGCGCCCAGGCGCGAGGTGATGGCTTGCTGGAGCTGCGCGTCCACCGGCCCCGCGAGCCCGATGACGAGCCGGTCCTGCGTGAAGACGCGGCGCGCGTGGGCCTTCACGTCCTCCAGCGTGAGGGACTGGAGCCCCTGCACGGTGCCGCCGGTGTAGTGGGCGTACGGGTGCCCCGCGTAGAGCAGCGCGTCCAGGCCCACCTTGCCCAGCGTCTCGTCGTCCTCGCTGCGCAGGCCGTTGCGCACGGCGTTGAGCGCGTTGGCGCGCAGGCGCTCGAACTCCGCGGGGTCGAAGCGCGGCTGAAGCAGCGTGTCCGTGAAGAGCTCCAGGAACGCGGGCAGGAAGTCCTGGTGGACGCGGCCGGAGAGGGTGGTCATCTCCTTGGCCGTCACCACCTTGAGCTCGGCGGCCATGGGGTAGAGCGCCTCCAGCAGCTGCGCGGCGGTGAGCTTCCGCGTGCCGCCCTCCGCCATCAGCTTCGCGGTGAGGGCGGTGAGGCCCTCCTTGCCCTTCGGGTCGTCGATGGAGCCCGTGTGGAAGACGAGCCGCAGGCTGACGAGCGGCGTGTCCGGCCGGGCCTGCACGACCAGCTGCATCGGCTGCGGCTGCTTCAGCGGCACCGCGGGCACGGCGCCCGGCTCGGGCGGCGGCTCCCCGGGCGGGTTCTGCGGCGGCGTCTCAGGAGCGGGCTTGTGGTGGGCGCAGCCGGTAAGCGACAGCGCGGCGGCCAGGACGAGCAACACGGTAGCGCGGGTCTTCATCACGGCGTCCCTCCGGCGGCGGCGACCTTGGGGGTGAGGGTGAGGACGGTGAGGTTGGCGTCCTTGAGGTACTTCCTCGCGAACAGGGTGATTTGCTGGGGCGTCACGCTGCCCAGCTGCTTCAGGTAGCTGGCGAGCGCGTCGGGGCGGCCCATCACGCCCGCGTAGAGGGCCAGGTCGATGGCCACGTCGCGCGGCGTCTCCAGGTCCATGAGCAGGCCGTAGCGCAGGTGGTCCTGGATGGCCTTCAAGCGCGCGGCGTCCACGGGGGCACCGGCCACGGCCGTCACCTCGCGGCGCAGCACGGCGTCCACGTCGGCGCGGTACTTCTCGTCCTGGAGGGTGGCGTCGATGGGGAAGAGGTACGGGTCGCGGTGGGGCGTGGTGTAGACGTTCAGCGACTCCACGTACTGCTTCTCCAGCACCAGCTCCTTGTACGCGGGGCTGGTGTCGCCCACGAGGTACTCGGCGAGGATGGCCTGGAGGGCGGCGTCCGGCGTGTCCGCGCGCGCGGCGGGCGTGTGCCACGCGAGCACGTGGCGAGGCTGCGTGGGCTGCGGCCAGTCCACGTGGACGGCGCGCGCCTTCGTCTGCTCGGGCTCGGTGGGGATGGTGACGTTGGTGGGCTGGCGCTGCCATCCGCCATAGGCCTTCGTCACCTGGGAGAGCACCTGCGCGTCGTTGAAGTCACCGACGATGAAGAGGGTGGTGTTGGCGGGCGTGTACCAGCGCTCGAAGAACGAGCGGCTGTACGCGTACGCCTGGGGCATGGCCTGGATGTCCTCGTAGAAGCCGAGCGTGGTGTGCTGGTACGTGTGGCGCTGGAAGGCCGTCTTCGCCAGCGCCTCCTCCAGCTTGAGGTCCGGGCCCGCGGCGTTCTTGTGGTACTCGCCCAGCACGGCGAGCGCCTCCGTCTGGAAGGCCGGCTCGGAGTACTCCAGGTTCTGGAAGCGGTCCGCCTCCAGCGCGATGAGCTTCTCCAGGCCGGCGGTGGGGCCGTACACCTGGTACACGGTGATGTCGTCGGTGGTGAACGCGTTGTCGTCGAAGCCGTAGCCGCCGAGGATGCGCTCGCGCTGGCCCTCCGGGTTCGCCTTCGTCCCCTTGAACATCATGTGTTCGAAGAAGTGGGCGAAGCCGGTGCGGCCGGGCTCCACCTCGTTGCGGGAGCCCACGCGCACGGCGGTGACGTACGCGACGATGCCGGGCGAGTTGAACGGCACGCGCACCACGGTGAGCCCGTTGGGCAGGCGCGTCGTGTTCAGCGTGTAGGGGAAGAAGCGGGAGGCTTCCGCAGGCGGCTCCGCGGACGCCGGGAGCACCGGCATCAGGAGCAGCAGCAGGAGGGGCAACAGGCGGCGCATGCGCGGACCCTTTCAATGCTGGGAAAGCGCGGGACGTTACGCCGGAGGAAGGGCGGAGGGGGGCGGCTTTCTGGCCGCGCGTGTCACCTGCGCGCCACTGCCCGGGCCTCACACGGTGATGACAATCTTCCCGAAGTGACCGCCGGACTCCATGTATTGGAGGGCCTCGCGAGCCCGGGCGAAGGGGAGGACGCGGTCGATGACGGGCCGGGTCTTCTCCCGCGACATGGCCTTGAGCATGTCCTCGAACATCTCGCGGCTGCCCACGTAGGTGCTGACGACGCGCAGGTGCTTGCTACTGGTGGCGGCCGTGTCCGGCTTGCCGGGGGCGCCGGTGAGCAGGCCGATGAGCGCGATGTGGCCGCCCTCCTTCGTGGCCGCGACGGAGCGGGGCAGCGTGCCCGCGCCGCCCACCTCCAGCACGTGGTCCACGCCCTGGCCGCCGGTGAGCGTGAGGACCGCCTGCTCCCAGTCCGGCGTCTGGCGGTAGTTGATGAGCCCGTCGGCGCCCAGCTGCTTCGCGCGCTGGAGCTTGGCGTCCTGGCTGGAGGTGATGATGACGCGAGCCCCGAGGAGGCGGGCGAACTGGAGCGCGAAGATGGACACGCCGCCGGTGCCGAGCGCGAGCACGGTCTGCCCGGCCTGGAGGCCGCCCTGGGGGACGAGCGCGTTCCAGGCGGTGACGGCGGCGCAGGGCAGGGTGGCGCCCTCCTCGTAGGAGAGCCAGTCCGGGAGGAGGGCGAGCCCTTCGGCGTCCAGGCAGACGTACTCGCAGAGGACGCCGGGGACGCTGCCGCCGAGCGCATGGGCGACCCGCTCCGGGGTGCGCTCGCCGTCGGTCCAGACCTGGAAGAAGGTGGGGGCGACGCGGTCGCCGACCTTCACGCGGGTGACGCCGGGGCCCACGGCGACGACTTGGCCGGCGCCGTCGGAGCAGGGGATGAGGGGCAGCGTCAGCCCCGGGTAGGTGCCGCGGGCGATGATGAGGTCGCGGTAGTTGAGGGAGACGGCGTGGATGCGGACGAGCGCCTGGCCCGGGCCCGGCTGGGGCTGGGGCGTCTCCACGAGGGTCCAGCTGGAGGCGCCGGTGGTGTGCTGGAGCTGGTACGCCTGCATGGGAGGGCCTCCGGGGGGCTCGCCCGAGGGGCAAGCGGGGAAGGGGATGTTGCCGGAGCGACCTCCATGCATTCAGGAGGATTGACGGAGGGCGTTCAGCGGTTAATGTAGGTCGAGTGCGGAGCAGCGGTGGCCGCATGACGTACATCGAACCGGGGGCGACCTGGCTTCGACGGGGGCAATGACGTTCGAGACGCGTGCCGAGCTTGTTGGGTGCTCGTAAAACTTCCGACAACAACACAAAAGCCAACGACAACGTTGAGCTCGCGCTGGCTGCCTAACTAGCAGTCTCTAGTGCGCGGTCCCCCTGCTCTCGGTCCGTGGGGTAGGGATCGGCCGTCATAATGCGGACTGGCTGCCAAGGGTGCCTGGGCCCGAGGCGGCGAGATCTTTCCAGGACCGGCATCAGGAATCCCGTCCGTGGGAGTCCGGGTGACGTAGCAAATCGCGGACTACGCACGTAGGGTCGAAGAGCCGACGGCTTTCGGACGAGGGTTCGATTCCCTCCGCCTCCACAGTGAAAGAGCCTGGCAATCCAGTACGGGTTGCCAGGCTCTTCCTTTTCCGGGGCTAGTTCTTCACGTCCCGGCCCAGGGTGATGGCGTAGCTCACGCCGCCCTGCTCGACGACCTTGTCACCGGTGGCCTCCGACTCCGAGTGCTGGACGACCTGCATCTCGAAGGTCTCCGTCTGGTCGCCCACGTCGGCCTGGAAGGTGACGGTGGCGTGCGCCTCCGCCCCCGGCGCCAGCACCAGGTCCGTGAGCCGTGCGCCTTCCACATCAATGATGCGCACAAGCCCCTCCCCCACGATTTCGAAGCCCGTGCCGCGGCGGCTCCACTTCGCCCACAGCGCATCGTCCAGCTTGAGCAGCACCTGGCCGCGCTCGATGAAGGAGGCCTGGCCGGCCGCTGGGCGGACCTCCAATTCCAGACGCGACGAGCGCTCCGCCAGCACGTTGAGGACGCGGAAGTCGAACGACGCGGCCGGGCGCAGCGGCGACAGGTTCACGACGTTCACGTTGCGCCACGCCAGGTTGTTGTTCTGGGCGGTGGATACGAGCGTGTTGGAGCCGGGGAGCAGCGGGAAGCTGATGGGATCGTTGGGCGCCTCCCAGACCGCCAGCAGGCAGTAGTGGCCCGGGGCGGGGACAGAGGTCCACGGCACCTGCACCTCCGTGATTCCCACCGGGATGCTGACCGGGATGGTGTTGATGAGGGTCCAGCTGGTGGGCCAGACGGCCGCGCCTCCGGAGGCCGTGGAGTAGACCCTCAGCGTGCCGGACGTGGGCGCCGGCGTGGGGAAGGGCGGCGTGCCCACGTTGTTGAGCTTCACGTAGACGAAGTTGGTCTGGCCGAACTCCGGGTTCTCGTTGCCCGGGCAGCCGGCGTTCTGACAGACGCGGATGTCCGGGCTCATCCAGATGGGGGTGGAGCCGTAGGAGCCCGGTTCCACGCCCACGTCGCTCGGGATGTCGCGGATGAAGACGTCTGTGCGGCAGCGGGTGATGACCAGCGTGGCGGAATCCACCGCGCTGTCATCCTGGACGATGACGTCCAGGTAGCCCTGAGCGTTGAGCGTGGGCAGCAGGTTGGTGCCGGTGCCCGGCAGCGAGGCCAGATTGAGCGCCACGACGCCGGTGCTCAACCAGGGAATGCCCAGGTTGGTGAGCGACTCCCCCCAGCCCGGAGCGGCGAAGGTGCCGAAGGGGTTCACGAACCACAACCCCAGGCTGTCGTTGCTGCCGCCGCTGCGCACCGTCATGCGGAGCGTGGCACCGCAGATGCGGCCGCCGGTGGTGAGGTTGGAGAAGGTGGTGGCGAAGTAGCGGTCCGCGCCCTGCTCATCAAACTGGCGGATGCCGGGGATGGAGTAGTTGGCGGCGACCCAGGTCTGCAGGCCCGGGCTGGGCGACACGGGCTCCGTGGGCAGGGTGAAGGTGTCCGTGACGCCTTGCGTGTACGTCTGCGCGCCAGCCGCGCCGCTCCAGGCGAGCGCGAGCACCGTGGACAGCTTCAGGACGGACCCCAGGAGGGACCGGTGGAGGGGGTGGTTCATGCGTTCCTCTGTCTTTGAAGGGATGCAGTGGACGCGGCCGGAACGGTAGGGCTGGGAAATAACAGGCCCGGAAGAACGCCAGCGGGAAGAGAACCGCGCGGCCAAAGGCAGAGCAAGAACAGGGCCTATGGTTGGTCAGAGTGGGGGTGCGTCTGGGAGTGGCTTGGATTGAAACCCGTCCGGTTACAACCGGGCGCGTGGATGTGGCGCGAAAGGTTATGAGGGGAAGTACGTACCCATGCCGGCCACCGTTCCGCATGCCGCCCCTGCGGGGAGACACCCATCGACGCCTCGCTGACGCTGCTGGCCATTTATGACAGACTTCGGTATAGCCCTCTCCCGACTGACAAGGCGTGTGGCGACGTCCTTCCCCGTCCCCAAGCGAAGTCCTCCACGCCACCGAGGCCTTGCTGGGCGACGCAGTGGATGCGCGGGCGACCTCTTTTCCTTGAGACTGACGCTGCTCCAGCGGTAGCCCTCAATGCCCTTCCCGGGCTTGCCGTCCTTCTTGGGCAGCGTCTTGGGGAAGACCTCGCAATCGATGAGGAGGAATGCCCCGGCCTGCTTGTCGCCGGTGAACTTGGCGAGCTGCTCCAGAGACAGCTCCTGCTCCTCGGCGCCCGCCAGCGCCATGACGAAGGCCTTGAAGCGCCCTCCGCCGTTCTTCTTCGCGTCGGAGAGGTTCTCCACGTAGGAGGCCACCATGCCGATGCGGCTGGGCTCGCTGGCGGGCTGAGTCCGCTCTGCGGACACCACCTTCAGCTCAGCGATGGCGGACAGGCCCTTGAAGCCGTCCTTGGTGCGGATGGACTGCACCTCCAGCCTGTAGCGACCGGCCTTGAGATACTGCGCGTCGAGCGCCGCCTGGGCGCTGACGATTCGAGAAAGTGCCGCGTTGCTCATGTCCTGCTGCTCCCGTTGGGGGACGTCGAAGGACATCCCCACTTGATCAATGGGGGCAGTTATGGATGGCCTTTATAAGTAAAGTGGTGTTCGCCGAGGCGACGCCTTCGCTGTGAGTTAGGCTGCCTGCTGCGGGAGCCAGAAAGAGGTCTGAGCATGCCAATTCGTCCACGGGCGCACATCATTGAAGACCTTTCGCGATCTAGGATTTGTGATGTTATTGCGAGAGAGATGGGGTGGGTGGTTGAGAGTCTGCATAAAGATTATGGCGAAGATTTGTTTGTTCGAATCTTCAAGGATGGTCGCGCAACTCCTTTGTCATTTTTTATCCAGGCGAAGTCGTCCGATGAGGTCGTTGGGCGGGCAGGCGGGAAATGGATGTCTGTCCGGGTTAAGACGGAGCATTTGCGGCACTGGATGGACTTCTGGGAGCCGCTGTTTATTGTGCTGCATGATGCAAAAACAGATGGATTGTATTGGGAATCTGTTCACTATTTTCTTGAGACGGAGGCCGGTCGTAAGTGCTTGAGGGTGAGAAGCAAGACTGCGACTGTGCGCATCCCGCTTATGAATCGCCTGGATAAAGAGGGGTTGAGAAGGATGCTTGTGATCACGAAAAATCGTTCTCGACGCCATGCGAACGAGGCAGAGGGGGCTCAGGTTTTGCTTGATATGCTCCATGCGGTGGGTGTTGAGATTTCGGATTACAATCCGTCTCGGGAGATGGTTATCAGAAAGGAGCCCGATGGTGGGTTGTTTATTGTTGCTTTTGGCAAGACCGCCGAGTTGATCAGGGCAGAGGGGAAGGGGGATGATCCCGATTTTTTCAATGAGGCGGTTCGGAGTTCCATTGAGGAGCTTGATCGCGTTACTAAGGGGCGGAAGGTTAAGCTTTCGGATTTAGATGAGGAAGAGAAGGGGGATATTTATATGTTTGACAAAGGAAGCGATCGGAGTCGAGTTTTTTGGGAGACGTGGGATGTTGACGAGTTGATTGCTGCGGCAAGGAAGAGGCGGCGCTCAGGGGCGCGCACTTCAATCGGTGGCGGAAATGTTGCAAAGAAGGCGTTACGCAGAAGGAGTTGATTTTATGGATGGTTTGTTTTTGCCTTCGCTTGCTGTGCTAGCGGGGAGAGTGAACTTTTGCGGCTGTCCGTCCGTCTGCTGAATGAACAGCGCCCGATCACGAGCCGTCGCGAAGGCTGCTGCGTAGTCCTGTGAGTGGAGGCACACCTCCACCTCGACACAAGCCGCCTGCTGCCCAGGGCGGTGCGTGCGCGCGAGGAGCTGCTCCCAGAGGGCGCCGTCCGAGGGCGGAGTCACCACGAGGTTGCGGCAGAACTGCTGGAGGTTCTTCCCCGTCGCATGGGCCTTGATGCTCGCGACGATGGAGCGCCGCCCGCTTTCCTGGAGGATAGTCTCAGACGCCGCGCGTCCCCCGCCGTAGAAGGGCACGCCAGCGGCGCGGGCAATGCGTTCCCCCAACTCCGGGAACTCCACCCAGACGATACCCACTTGTGAGCGCGCCCATTCTGCCGCGTCCTGAACCAGGAAGTCTGACACCCACACGGCTTGAGGCTCAGGCTGCACCGCGTCGTGAAGCTCCGCCCAGTCCGCCCATGTCGCCGCCTGCCACACCGGCTTATCCCCCTCGTAGGGCGGCACCATGTGCGCGCGGATGGCGGCCTTGGTGAGCAGCCCCGGCGAGTCCAGGTGTTCGCGTCGCTCGCCCTTCAGCTCCTCCCATACCTCCTTGTTCCAGGCCTTCCGCTTCGCGAACCACTCCTCGATTAGTTCTAACGGCTCGCCCCGAGGGTAGCGCCAGCGGTGATAGAAGCCCGCTGACAGCTGACGCGCGCAGGCCATGGCCTGGAGCTGCTCTTGGAACTGCTCTCCATCCGGACGCTCTCCACCGTGTGCTAGCTCGATGAGTGCCAGCAGCTCAGCCGGCACAGGCCCCGGATAGCGCGGGCGGATGATGAGCGGCTTGTCAAGGGCGCTCTCGTCCGTGGCGACGACGCCGCGCGTGTCGTTGCGGCGGCGCCGGAAGCCCTCGTGGACGTGCTCCTCGGGCTCGCACAACCGCTCCAGCGCGCCAGGTGGGGCTATCACCTTGCCCGGGTCCAGCGCCGTGCCCCATTCCTCCACGACGTGGTGGGCCAGTGGGAGAGGCGAGCCCTCACGCAGCGCCAGCCGCGACAGGTGCGCGTAGTCCTTGATGCTCTTGGACGCGAACGTGCCCGATAGCGCCACGAGCCGCGTCTCCGGGCGCTTCTCGAAGTAGCGGAGGAAGCGCCCAGTGCGCGAGGCCTTCGGGTCCTTGAGGTTGTGTGCCTCGTTGAGGATGACGAGGTCCGGGCGGATGCGCTCCAGCAGGTCCGTGGCTTCCTGGCTGGAGAGTTTGTTGTAGGTGATGACGTGCAGCACCGGCAGCCCCGGCCGGAACCAGCGTCCGCCCGCGAGGTTGGGGAGCCGCCAGTGCGCGCCGTAGTAGTCCCATTCCGCCGTGAACTGCGGCAGTAGGTTGGCGGGGATGAAGAGGCATGCCACGCGGCAGCCCGGCATCACCATGGGCATGAGGAACGTGGTCAGCTCCTTGCCGTGGCCGGTGCCGATGGGCCCCAGCAACCCGCCCACGCGGGACGCCTCCAGCAGCGCCAGGGCCTGGACGCGCCGCAGGCGCGTGGGACACGGACGGGCAGGGGACATGGCCGCGCAGCCACACGGGCCTGCAGGGGCGCGCAGCTGGGCCTCCAGCGCCTCGATGTCCGCCGTCGTGTAGGACGCGGCCAGGTCGCGGCGGGGCAGGGCGAGGATGCGGGAAAGGTCCGAGGACCAGCCCACGGGCGAGCGGCCCGTGCGCGAGTAGCTCTCGGCTACCTGGGGCACGTCGCCTGGGAGCGGGGATGGCGGCTGGGCACGCCAAGGCGCTGGAGGAGCTTCATGGGCGGCCCTCGGCTACCGGACGCCCCGGACGAAGTGCCCCGTGCCGCACAGCGGCTCCAAGGCCTCCACGGCCACCTGCATCAGCTCGCTGCCGGCCACGCCCAGGGCGGCGTAGGTGCCGGGCTCGGGAGGCTCGGCGCGGATGGTGGCGGCCAGGACGCCCTTCCACTTGCCGTAGGCCAGGGGCGAGTCGTTGGGGGCGACGCGGATGTCCACGACGCCGCACTCCTGCTCAATCTTCGCCACCATGCGGCCGACGTACCCGGCCAGCGGCTCGGCGGGGCAGTTGGGCACGCAGTCCACGTAGAGGGACAGGCTGGCCTCGGCGGGCCGCGTGGGCTCGGTGGCGCGGGCGGCCTCCATCTCCGCCTTCGTCCGCCGCTTGCGGCGCGGGACTCGTCGCTGACCGCTGGGCGGGCTGCTCGGGCGCGGGGGCGGACGCGAGGGCCGGGTTGCTCTTGGGCGCGTCCGGAGGCAGCACCGCCGCCAGCTCCAGCTCCGGAGCGGCCTGGGCGGGGACGAGCGGCGCGGAGGCCGTCACGGGGACAGCCACGGTGGGCTGCGTGGACGGAGTCTGGGGCTTCAGGATGCGGTCCATCAGGGCCATGGGCTTGCTTCCTTGCGACTGCGAGTTGAGGCAATGCGCCTGGAAGGAGCACCCGCCGTACTTCTGGCAGGCGCTCCAGGTGGGTTTGACCTGGCTGGGGGAGGTGGCCCGCGCGACGTCGCGCATGCGGCGCGCCATGGGCTCGACGTGCGTGTGCCACTCGTCGCGGACGTGCTCGACGCTGACGGTGGCGACGACGGAGCGGGAGAGCTTCGCGCCGTGGGTCTGGAAGTAGAGGTGCTCCAGCTCCAGCCGCTTCAGCCCCGGGAACCGCTCGGCGTCGAGGACGGCCCAGTAGCCGTAGCCAACCATCTGGATGCCAGCGTCGTGGGCGGCGGAGGCGAGCTGCTCGGGCGTGGCGGCGTAGCTGGCGATGGACTTCGTAGTCTTGTGGTCCGTGACGCGCAGCACGCCCTCGGCGCGGCGTCGCGGGTTGACGAGGTCGATATAGCCGGTGAGCGGGATGCCGTCCGCGAAGAGAGGGGAGGGCCGGCCGAAGTGCTCCTCCACCAGGAGGTCAGGCCCCGGCGCGGGGAGCAGGTGCTTGCCGGCTGCTGCAAGAGGGCCAAGGACGTCCTGGCCCGTGCGCAGGTAGTGCTCAAGTTGGGCGTGGACTGCGGTGCCAAGGTCTCGGGCCTTGAGGGGCCGCTCAGGCAGCCGGAGGACTTTGGCGAAGAACCACGCGCGCTCGCAGAGGGCGAACTTCCGCAACTGCGAGACGGACAGGCTGCGGAGCATGCCGCCTTCGACTGCGTGTTGCTTCGAGCCGTTGGTGGGTGGACTCACCCCCACTCAATGGGGGTAAGCTCTACCTGCATTAACTGGTGGATTCTCGATTAGCTATGTCGACAATGCATTTCGTCAGACAAGGAGCGCCACGCCATGCTCGGCACAGTAATGCTTGATGTGTTCAAAAAAGATGAGACCCAGCAAATTGCTGATGCTCTCGACCAACTTTGCTCTGCTGATGATAACTATGGATGGGCTTCGACAGGAGTCTATTCTTTTTTTAATCCGGAAACCAAGGAAACGCTTTACCTGGGTCTGGCTCAGGACCTCACTGAGCGATTTCGGCAACATACAGGGGGGCTCGCCTGCGACCCCAGATGCTGCAAAAAAGACAAGATTGATGCGTACTTCCAGGTCAATGAAAGGCTTGGGTTTGGGGTGTTTGTTCAGTCGCCTCTTTCGCAGCCTGTAATCCGGCGAAAAGGGAGGGCGGGAGGTGACTTTGAGGATGATGATTTGGCAGGCCTAGATGATGCGCAGTATGCGGAAGGTTTACTGATCGAAGCCCATAGATTGGCATATGGGAAATTCCCTCCATGGAATGTCATTGGTGGGGATAAAAGAGGAGGAGCAAGGGCGACTCAGGAGAATGTGGCTGTTGTTAATGCTCTGAGTGGGGGGGGGGATGTCGTTTGTTGTTGCTAGATCAACGTTGAGGGAGTTGGCGAACGATTCTGGCCTGGCTGACTGTGAAATAACATTGCATGCAGCTCGGCTTTTTGCTGCTTTTGATTCGGATCTCCTTAGTGGCTTGGAGACTCTCTTTCATATTCAGGGTGAAGAGGTGCCGGCAAAGTGTTTGGAGTACCTCAAGAGAGAGCTTCGTCTGTAGTGTTGCGCGGTGGATACTTGGGGATTGAGTAGTTGGGTTGGGTTGTGAAGCTGTATTTGACGTCTTGGGGGTTGTGTTGAGGACGATATATTTGGATGAGTGTGGTTATACGGGAGAGGATCTGGCCGACCCCGTTCAGCCTGTTTTTGTCGTGGCAACTCACGGATTGAGTGATGAGGAGTGTTCTGGGCTGAAGCAGCAATTCTTTGGTCATGTTCAGGCGCCCGAATTGAAGCATATGAAGCTTCAGGGACGGGCGCGAAACGAAGAGGCTATTCTTTCCTTTTTGCGGCACGTGCTTTCCGGCGATAGCCAGGTTCGGTTTGGAATAGTTCATAAGCCGTTTGCGCTCGTGACAAAGATGGTTGATATATTGACGGAGGAGATGATGCATAGGGATGGGGTTGATCTCTATGAACGTGGAGGTCATATCGCCTTGTCGTGTCTTATCTACTATACGCTTCGTGCGGAGGGGGGTGGACTTCTGAATAACGTCAATCGCCTCTTCCAGCGTGTTATGCGAGTGCGGACCGTTGATGCGCTGAGGGAGTTCGATGAGTTTGTTTCGCGCCCCCAGCCTATTGAGGTGATCGATGATGCCCTAGTGTACATCAGGGCCCCATTGCGACGCTTGCCGGATGAGTATGTTCTGAAATTTCCTGAGAATGCCTTGGACCTTTCTATGACTTTAGGGTTGCAGTGTATGTATGCGTGGAAGCGCGCTGCTGTAGGTGAGATGAAGGTTATTCATGATGCGTCTTCGAATATGGCAAGGCGGCGAGAGTTTTGGGACGCAATTCTGTCCCCCGGCGCGCCGCCTGCGCTTGTTGGGCGATTTGGTGATCCGGTAGTGTTCCCGATAGGTGTGAAGGAGACTGTTTTTGCAAATTCCAAGGCGGAGGTAGGTCTGCAGATTGCTGATGTTATTGCTGGGGCAGTTGCTCGTTGGGCAAAGTGGCTCGCTCTTGGAGGGCCGGAAACCGACAAATATGCCGAGCAGTTAAATCGGATCTTCGCTGATGCTGAAAATTGTGTTGCCGGAGTTGTGTGGCCTGACCCGGAAATCACTTCTCGTAAGGAGATTTCTGGGAGTGTGAGTCCAATGGATTATGTGGCTGGTATGATTCAGTCGGTTTCTATGAGGAAGGGTGAGTGAGAAGTTGGCCTGGAGCGACGCTTTGTGTTTGTGAGTGGTTTTAGGTCTGTGAGTGGCTCATTGTGTGGTTGTGTCGCTAAATTGCTCATGGAGAGGGCCTTCGAGGACCTGTTGCCTGCGGTGCAGTCAACAAGTCCTCTGGCGTTTTGTGCATGCGAGGTCGGCGCCCGTCCACGCGGCGCTGGTGCTTCTCGAATCCGAGCGTGACGAGGCAGGTGCCAATCTCAGTCGAGATGCGGTGGTCCACGTGTGCGGTGGGCATGCCAATCGCCTCCGTTGCCACCTGAAGGATGGACACCTCAGCGGGGGTAACCGTCCGGCCAACGACGTGCCGGATCGCTTGAAAGCAGACGGGATGCATGCGGTGACGCGCGGCGCGCTGGATGGAGCCGGATGCTTCAGGACGCGTCGGCTGCGCGCAGACGCTTCCACTCG
>NZ_JBKGHJ010000899.1:0-1838 GCF_046520365.1 Corallococcus sp. 4LFB | reverse complement strand
CGCGCGCGGTGGTGGTGACGAGCGCGTCCGGGCCGCCGCCCGCGTGGCCCTGTCCGGACAGGTGGACTGGCACGTGGGGGCCGCGGGCGAGCCGCTCATCACCGCACTGCCGGCGCGCACCGCCCGCGACGTGACGCTCATCGCGGGAGAGGTGGTGCGCGCGGTGGATCCCCGCGGCGGACAGGTGCTCGCGGAGGTGCGCGCGGGGGTGGGGCTCGTCGCGCTCCAGGCCGACGTGCGCCTCAACCTGTACTTCCTGGACGACGCCGGCACGCTGTCCGCGTACCGGCTGGGGTCGCACTTCGCCGTCGTGAAGTGACGAGGTGAAGGGCTACTCGCCCTTCACCGGATACGACGGGCTACTCGCCCTTCCTCGCGGAGGCCTTGGCCGGGTCGATCTCCTCCTCCGGCCGCTCCTCCTGCGTGGCGCCTTCCCACGTCTCGTTGGCGCCCAGCTTCCACTCGGACGGCACGTCCAGCTTCCACACGTAGGTGGCGTTGGCGTTGCCGCCGGACGGCGCGTGCGAGGCGACGTTGATGGTCATCTCCAGCTTCGACACGTCCGCGGGCAGCAGGTCCAGGTCGTAGTGGCCCAGCACCATCTGCGGGGGGAACTCCGCGATGAGGCGCTCCGGGTAGTCGATCTTCATCGACGGATCCGCGCCGCGCATCTCGCCCAGCAGCTTGCCCTTCGCGTCGGTGAGCTTCCACACCGTGTCGAACGCGGCGCTGGTGACCATCTTCTTCAGCTTGCCCTCGTCCTTCTCCACGCGCTGCGCGCCCCAGAGCACCAGTTGCAGGCGGATCTGCGGCTTGCCCATCACCATCACCACGTCGTTGGACACCACGTCCAGGCGCATGCCCTTGTCCGTGGCGGTCCACACCGGGCGGTAGCGGCCCTCGTGCAGGGCGTCGAACTGCTTGCGCGCGTACTCGTAGAAGGCCTTGCGGTCCGCGGCGCGGTTGTCCTTCTTCTCCCCGCCCGACTCCGCGCGCTTCTCCAGCTCCGCCAGGTAGTTGTCGAACTTCTTGTTGCCGTTGAAGCGGTCCAGGTGCGCGTCGACGTCGTCGAAGTACGCCTTGAAGAAGGACTTCAGCTCGTCCCGGTAGGACGCCTCATCCGGGTTGGTGCGCATCCAGCCCACGCGCTCCAGGTAGACGGCCTGGACGCGGCGGAAGTCCGCGTCCCGCTCCGCCTCGAGCGCCCGGGCGGAGGCGGTGCGGTGACTCGCCACCGCGGCGACGATCACCAGGGCGATGACAACGATGATTCCGAAGTAGCGCTTCAAGCGACAGGCTCCTGTGCGTTCGGGCAGGCAATGATATGAGCCGCATCATCGTGCCCCAGGCCGAGGGAATCCACCTGTTCACCGTGCCCCTTCCGCTGGAGGAAGGAGAGCTGCTGGGAAGCCCCCAGATTGCCTGGCAGGCCTTCGGGAAACCGTCTGATGGCAAAGCGGTGGTGGTGCTGCACGACCTGGCCCACTCCCACCGGGCCTTGAGCACGGAAGTGAACGGTGCGTTCCAACCCTCGGGCTGGGGGCGTGAGCTCATCGGCCCGGGCAAGGCGCTGGATCCGGACGTGACGCCGGTCATCGTGCCCAACCTGCTGGGCAGCCCGTTCGGCTCCACGTCGCCGGTGACGCCGGATCCGCACACGGGGGCGCCGTGGGGCGCGGCCATGCCGCCCATCACCGTGCTGGACATGGCGCGCGGCGTGGCCGCGCTGCTGCGGGCCCTGGGGCTCACGCACGTGCGGGCGCTGCTGGGCGTGGGCCTGGGCGGGCTCGTCGCGCTGCGGCTCGCGGCGCTGTTCCCGGAGCTGGCGGACGGCGTGG
>NZ_JBKGHJ010000898.1:0-1843 GCF_046520365.1 Corallococcus sp. 4LFB | reverse complement strand
GTCAGCGCCTCGTGCGGCCAGCCCAGCTCGCTCCAGTGCCGGCCCGAAGCTCCCCACCGCGCGGCCGAGCGCCCGGGCGCCCGCGGCGCTGCACGACACCAGCCGGCCCGTGCCATCCAGGAGGTAGGCAGGGTCGGGGATGGCGGCGAAGACCGCTTCGTAGGCAGGACCAGTCGTGGCAGCACTCATCAAGAAGAGGGGGCGGGGGTGCCCGCCCCATTGGACCCGATATTGACACTCCGTGCCAGGGCCCCCATTCCGGCCACGAATATCCGCGAGTGACTTTCACTCAAGCAACACTTCAGGGAAACCGCACTCCGGGCTGGAGCAGCGCCAGCAGCCGGCGGGCGATCTGCCCGAGCGGCAGGACCTCGTGCGCCAGGTTGGCGCCCACCACCACGGCGGGCATCCCGTAGACGACGGAGGTCGCCTCGTCCTGGGCGATCACCCGCCCGCCCGCCTGGTGCAGGTCGCGGATGCCGTCCAGGCCGTCCTGGCCCATGCCGGTGAGCACCACCGCCAGGGACGTCTGCCCGTAGGCCCGCGCGACGGACCGGAACAGCCAGTTGGCGGAAGGCCGGAAGCCCTGGATGGGGGCGGCGCCGGACACCTGCGCCCGGTAGTCCTGCGTCACGCCCAGGTGCTTGTCGTCCGGGGCCAGGTACACGGTGCCGGGGGTGAGCGGCTCGCCGTCCTCGGCCACCTTCACCCGCAGCTTCGTGGCGGTGCCCAGCCACGTGGCCAGGCCGTTGCCGAAGCCCAGCGCGATGTGCTGCACCAGCAGGATGGGGGGCGGGGGCGTGGCCTGTGCGCCCAGGTCGGACAGGATGCGGTAGAGCGCGGCGGGGCCTCCGGTGGACGCGGCCATGGCCAGCACGGCGGGCGCGCGGAAGGCGGGGATGGGCGTCGTCTCCTGGAGGGGCGTGGACGTGGTGGCGCGGTCCGGCCAGCGGCGCACCACCTTCACCTGGGCCATGGCCTTGAGCGTGTCGCGCAGCCGGCGGCTGTCCGCCTCGAAGTCCGGGGACTCCGGGCCCACCGGCTTCTGGAGCACCGCCAGCGCCCCGGCCCGCAGCGCGGCCATGGACGTCTGGATGTCGCGCTCCACCAGCGTGGACACCACCACCACGGGCGTGGGCACCTCCGTCATGATGCGGCGGGTGGCGTCCAGGCCGTCCATGCGCGGCATCTGGATGTCCATGGTCACCAGCGCGGGGTGCAGCCGCTGGCACAGGTCCACCGCCTCCAGGCCGTCCTTGGCCTCGCCCACCACGGCGAGCGCCGGGTCGGTGCGCAGGATCTCCACCAGCAGCCGCCGGGCGGTGGGCGAGTCCTCGGCCACCAGGATGCGCAACGGTTCGGTCTTCATAGCAGTCGCCTCAGCGTCTCCAGCAGGCTCGTGGGGTCAAACGCGCTCTTCACGATGTAGGCGCTCGCGCCGGCTTGCAGGCCGCGCGCCTTGTCCTCGGGCTTCTCTCGCGACGTGACGAGCACCACCGGCACCCGTCCGAAGCGCGGCGACGCGCGCACGGCCTCCGTCACCTGGAAGCCATCCATGCGCGGCATCTCCACGTCCATCACCATCGCGTCCGCGCCGCCCGCCTGGAGCCGCTCCCACGCCTCCGCGCCGTCCGCGCACGCGGTGACGTCGTAGCCGGCGCCCTCCAGGATGCTCTGCTCCAGCATGCGCGTCGTGGGCGAGTCGTCCGCCAGCACCACGCGCCGGCGCGCGGCCTGCTCCTTGGGCGTGGGGAAGAAGTGGCGCGGAGGGGCGCCCGCCCGCGGCCCGCACCAGCGACGCGGGGCTGAGCAGGAGCGCCATGCGCCCATCCGGCATCACCGC
>NZ_JBKGHJ010000897.1:0-1843 GCF_046520365.1 Corallococcus sp. 4LFB | reverse complement strand
ACGGTGGGAGGGCCCGCCGGGGGGGCGGCCGCCACAGGCGCCGGGCCGTGGCGGCCATGAACACGCCCATGGTGCCGTTGAGGTAGAGCCACACGGTGTGCAGGTGGTGCTTGGCGACCCAGAACCACACCATCAGCGCGATGTTGAGGGCGAAGACGAGCGCCACCACGCCCAGCGCCGACACGATGCCCGCCCGCCGCTTGAAGATGAGCAGCAGGATGGTGAGCGGGTTGAGGACGGTGAACAGCTCGTTCACGACGACGAACCCCATGGGCAGCGGATCCGCCGGGTCGTTCGCGAAGAGGCCGAACTTCGCCACGGTGAGGATGTGGATCAGCGCGCCCACGGAGAAGCACACGAACCACACGGCCAGGATGAGGCGGTTGGGCCATGGAGAGCCCCCGCGCGATGTCTCGGATGTTTCAACGGTCATGACTTGTCCTCCAGGGCCTCGCGCAACAGCGTGGCCACGTGCCGCACGTACGGCTCCTGCATGAGTTGATGGTGTCCCCCAGGGACGTCCCTCACGTCCAGTCCCCCCCGGACCCAGGGCTCCCAGCCCCGGTGGCGCGGCACCCCGGGGCTGGGCGTCGCCTCCGTGGCGGCGAGCAGCAGGGCCGGGCCTTCGTAGGGGCCGGGGGTGTAGCGGTCCATGGCGCGCAGGTTGGCCTGGTAGACGCGGAACAGGGCGCGCAATTGCTCGCGGCCCGTCGCTTCCTCCAGGAGGCCGGCCTGGACGCCCACGGCGAGGAGCGTCCCCAGCATGGCGTCGTCGTCCATGCGCTCCAGGGCCTCGTCCGTCACGGGCAGGGTCAGGGAGAAGGCCTGGGCCACCGTCTGGGCGAAGGCGACGCGCACGCTGGCGTCGGGGTCCTTGTCTGGGGCCTCGGAGGAAGGCTGCTGCACGCCGGGGACGAACGCGTCCACGAGCGCCAGCAGCCCCACGGCCTGTCCCTGCGCGCGCAGCTGGCGGGCCATCTCGAAGGCGATGACGCCGCCGAGCGACCAGCCGGCGAGCAGATAGGGCCCCTCCGGCTGCTCCGCGCGGATGGCGGCCACGTACAGGGCCGCCATCTCCTCCACGGTCTCCGCGACGGCCTGGCCCACCTGGAGGCCCCGCGCCTGGATGCCGATGACGGGCTGGTGGGGCCCAGCAGCCGCGCCAGCTCCGGGTACGCGAGCACGTTGCCTCCGCCCGGGTGGACGAGGAACAGGGGCCTGCGGCCCGGCTCGCCCTTCTCCAGCGGGACGAGCGGCGACCACGCTCCGGCTTCATCGCGCAGCAGCTTCGCCAGCTCCTCCACGGTGGGGTGCTGGAAGAGCGCGGCCAGGGGCACTTCGCGGCCCAGCCGTTCGCGCAGCGCGGCCATCAGGCGGACCGCGAGCAGTGAGTGGCCTCCCAGCGCGAAGAAGCTGGTGCGGACACCGATGGGGTGCACGCCCAGGACCTCCTCCCACACCGTGGCGAGCTGGGATTCCAGCGCGTCGCGGGGCGCGACGAAGTCCTGGGCCTGGGACGCGGAGACGTCCAGGTCCGGCAGGGCCTTGCGGTCCACCTTTCCGTTGGCGTTGAGCGGCAGCGCCTCCAGCACCACCACCGCTCCGGGCACCATGTACTCCGGCAGCCGCTGACGCAGGCTCGCCTTCAGCGCCTCTGCCTCCAGCGTCTTGCCTGCCTTCGGCGCCACGTACGCCACGAGCCGCTTCTCCGCGCCCTCCCCCTTCGCCACGACGACGGATTCCTTCACCGTCTCCTGCTGGCGCAGGGCTGCTTCGACTTCCCCTAGTTCGATGCGGAAGCCTCGCACCTTCACCTGGAAGTCCACCCGGCCCAGGTACTCCA
>NZ_JBKGHJ010000896.1:0-1849 GCF_046520365.1 Corallococcus sp. 4LFB | reverse complement strand
GCAGCAGCGGCTGTGGTTCATCGACCAGCTGGAGCCGGGCAGCCCGCTCTACAACGTGCCGACGGTGGTGCGGCTGGAGGGCGACCTGGACGCCTCGGCGCTGGAGCAGGCCCTGCACGGGGTCGTGCGCCGGCATGAAGCCCTGCGCACGACGTTCGAAGAGGAAGCGGGCCAGCCGGTCCAGCGCATCCACGCGTCCGTGGACGTGCCGCTGCGCCTCGTGGACCTGGGGGCGTCTGGAGCGGCAACGGAGGAGGAGGTCCAGCACCGGGTGATGGAGGAGATGGCCCGGCCCTTCGACCTGATGCGGGGCCCGCTCCTGCGCGCGCTGTTGCTGCGCCTGGACGCGCGCGACCACGTGCTCGTCGTCACGATGCACCACTCCGTCTCCGACGGCTGGTCCGTAGGAGTCCTGCTCCGGGAGCTCGTCGCGCTGTACGTCGCGCTGTCACGGGGGCTGGCGGCGAGCCTGCCTCCGCTGCCGGTGCAGTACGCGGACTACGCGGCCTGGCAGCGGGACTGGCTGCGGGATGAGACGCTTCAGCGCGAAGTGGACTACTGGAAGCGGTCGCTCACGGGGCGCCGCCGGTGCTGCAGCTGCCCACGGACCGCCCGCGTCCGGCGGTGCGCACCAACGCCGGCACGACGCTGGGCTTCATGCTGTCCCCGGAGCTGTCGCACGGGCTGAGCGCGCTCGCCCAGAAGGAGGGCGTGTCGCTGTTCATGGTGCTGCTGGCGGGATGGCAGGTGCTGCTGTCGCGCTACTCGGGGCAGACGGACATCAGCGTGGGTTCGCCCATCGCGGGCCGCACGCGCGCGGAGGTGGAGGGCCTCATCGGCTTCTTCGTGAACACGCTGGTGCTGCGCGCGCAGGTGGAGGGGGACCAGTCCTTCCGGGCGTTGCTCGCGCAGGTGCGGGAGACGGTGCTGGGCGCGTACGAGCATCAGGACGTGCCCTTCGAGAAGCTGGTGGAAGCGCTCCACCCGGAGCGCAGCCTCAGCCACACGCCGCTGTTCCAATCGCTGATGTCGCTCCAGAACGTGCCGATGGATGAGGCCCAGCTTCCGGGGCTGGTACTCAAGCCCCTGGCGCTGGAAGGCCGCACATCGAAGTTCGATGTGAGCCTCTTCTTCACGGAGACGCCGCAGGGGCTGAGTGGATCGGTGGAGTACAGCACCGACCTGTTCGAAGCAGAGACGGTGCGCCGGATGGTGGAGCACTTGAAGGTGCTGCTGGAAGGCGTGGTGGCGAAGCCGGAGGTGGCGGTGGGCCGGCTGCCCATGCTCACGCCCGTGGAGCGCCAGCAGGTGCTGGTGACGTGGAACCAGTCGCAGGCGGAGTACGCGCGCGACGCGACGATTCCGCACCTCTTCGAGGCGCAGGCGAAGCGCACCCCGGAAGCCGTGGCGGTGGTGAGCGGCAAGCAGCGGCTGACGTACCGGGAGGTGGAGGCAAAGGCGAACCAACTGGCGCACCGGCTGCGCAAGCTGGGCGTGGGCCCGGAGTCGCGAGTCGGCCTGTGCGTGGAGCGCACCGCGGACGTGGTGGTGGGGACGCTGGGCATCCTGAAGGCGGGCGGCGCGTACGTGCCGCTAGACCCGAGCTACCCGAAGGAGCGGCTGGGCTGGCTGTTGGAAGACGCCCAGGGCCCTGCGCTGGTGGCGCACTCGCACCTCTTGGAGTCGTTGCCCCCCTTCACCGCACAGGCCGTCTGCCTGGACCGTGAGGAGGGGTGGGCGGAGGAGTCGTGCTGCCCGGTGACGTCGGAGGTGCGTCCGGAAAACGTGGCGTATCTCATCTACACGTCGGGAAGCACGGGCCGTCCGAAGGGCGTGGCGGTGACGCACC
>NZ_JBKGHJ010000895.1:0-1855 GCF_046520365.1 Corallococcus sp. 4LFB | reverse complement strand
GCAGCGCCTGGGCCACGGTGGCCGCGTCGCGAGGCCGGCGCGCGGGCTCCTTGGCCAGGCAGCGCAGCACGACCTCCTCCACCGGCGGCGCCACCGGGGCGAACTCCGACGGAGGCGGGGGCCGCAGCGACAGGTGCGCCTGGAGCACCTCCGTGAGCGTGCCGAAGAAGGGCGGCCGGCCGGTGATGAGCTCGTAGAGGATGATGCCCAGCGCGTACACGTCCGTGCGCGCATCCAGGGCCGCGTGGCCGGCGCACTGCTCGGGCGCCATGTACTCGGCGGTGCCGGCGAAGGAGGACGTGTCGCCGGGAGTGCCGTCGTCGGCGAGCGCGCCGGGGGCCGGACGCTGCACCAGGCCGAAGTCGAAGACGCGGGCGCGGCCGTGGGCGTCGTCCAGGAAGACGTGCTCGGGCTTGAGGTCGCAGTGCACCAGCCCGTGCGAGTGCACGACGGCCACCGCCTCCAGCAGCGCGCTGGCGCGGGGCCCGAACTCCTGCGGCGACATGGGGCCGGACACCTGGGCCAGCCAGTCCGCCAGCGTGGGCAGCGGCACGTACTCCATGGCGACGAAGCGCTGTCCACCGGGCAACGTGCCGGTGGCGTGGAGCGCGGGCACGGTGGGCGGCCCGATGGCGCGCAGGGCCTCCGCCTCGCGGGCGAGCTGCGCCTCCGCGAGCGCGATGCCGGGACGCGCCAGCTTCAGCGCGATGCGTTCACCCTCGGTGCCGTCGGCGGAGCGCGGGTGCGCGGCCAGGAGCACGCCGAAGCCGCCGCGCGCGATGACCTTCTCGCAGCGGTAGCCCGGAACGTCGGGCACGAGGAGCGAGGCATCGGACGGCGGAGCGGTGGGCGGCGGGACGCCGGGTGGGCACGGCGCGTGAGAGCCCTCCCAACGCCGCCCGCATGTGAGGCAGCGCGGCACGGCCGCCACTCTACGCCACCGCCGCCGTGATTTCCGAACCCCCGGGGTCGGTCAAACGACGGACGCGTGAAACACCGGTCAGAAGGCCTCCCATGCCCGGAGGGCTTCCAGGCACCACGCTGCGTGAACCGCGTGACACCGGACATTCGGGGCAGCCAGCGGGTCAGCGGGTCGCCCGCGCACCGGCCGCGTCATTTCGCACCGCATCGCGGCAAGGAGGTCAGGACTCCCTGCCAGCCCCTGTTCAACGGGAGGACCCGGGCACCCGCATCCTCCTGACCCCGGAGCGCTTCACCGTGGCCAACCCGCGTGCGCGAGCTGCTCACCCGGGCCGGGCTCATCAACAGCCGCTCAAAAGACAACGGCGCGCTCACACCCCGGCCGGCGGAGCGCGCCAACACAAAGCCAGACTACCGCTGCGGCACCTCAATCGCTCGCAGCAGCGCCCCGTCCTGTCCGGGCACCCGCGCGCGCAGGAGGAGCGCGGAGCCTGGCTCCGCGGACGTCAGGGCCTGCGCCGCTTCCGCGACGCCGGACACCTTCTGGTCGCCCACCTGCGTCAGCACCATCCCGGGCATCAGGCCCGCGCGCTCCGCGGCGCTGCCGGACTCCACCGCCACCACCTGCGCGCCGCCGCTGCCGTCCTGCGCCTCCGACAGCCGCAGGCCCAGCCGCTTCGACAGGGGCGCGGGCGTCGCGTCCCGGGGCGTCATCTCCTCCTCGCCCCGCTGCGTGGGCCGGGTGCCCAGCTTCACCGGCACCTCCATCGCCTTGCCGCCGCGCACCAGGCTCATCTTCACCTCGCTGCCCGGCTTGAGCAGCGCCACCGCGCGCGTCAGCGACCCGGCGGAGTCCACCGCGCGCTCGCCCACCGACGTGATGATGTCCTCCTCGCGCAGGCCCGCCTTCTCTCCCGGCCCGCCCGCGGAGACG
>NZ_JBKGHJ010000894.1:0-1860 GCF_046520365.1 Corallococcus sp. 4LFB | reverse complement strand
CGAAGGGCGAGGCGGGAGCCGCCCTCCCTGCCGGCGGCGCTGGTAGGGCGCCGTCACGGCGCCGCGCCTGCGACGGGCCGCCGCGTCCTGCGACGGGCTCCGGGAGAAGGGAGGAAGCCGTTGGCGACGCCGCGCCCGCCAGCAGCAGCTCCGCGTCGGGCAGGGGCAGCCCCACGCGGGTGGGGTTGGTCTCCGCCAGGTCCAGCAGGGGCGGCCCGCGCGCGAGGCGCTCGGCGACGGCCTGGGAGAGCGGGTTGGGGGTGCGCGGGAAGGCGGTGCGGAGCGAGAAGCGGCTCACAGCCCCGTCTGGAGCATGGCGCTGGCCACGCGGCGGATCAGCTCGCGGCGCAGCTCCAGGCGGCAGTGCTCGATGGCCTTCTCGTGCGGCCGGGGCAGCTCCGGGTCGCGGGTGCGGATCGCGGTGCGCAGGACCAGCTCGACCTTCGTCGGCTCAATCTGGAACAGCCGCGGACCGTCTTTCTGGAGGAAGTAGGACAGCCCGCGCTGTTCGATGAGCTTCTGGAAGAAGCGTCGGACGTCCGCGAGGAGCGTGATGTCGATGATGTCCGCCATTCGTGCCGGCTTTCTCGCGCGGAAAAAACGGGCCGTCCAGATCACGGCCACCACCACGCGAAAACTTGCGCGACCTGTAGCACGCGCCTCTCCGGCGAACGCGGCGGAGGCCGATTTATCGGGCCCGCGCGCGTTCGGGCACCAGCGGCGCCAGCGCCCGCCGGAACGCCAACCGGCGCTTTCTCGGATCCTCCACATACGGCACGGGACCCAGCACCTCCACCCCGTGGCGGGCCTCCAGGTAGCGCCGGTTGTCCCGCTCCGCCAGGTCGCGTCCGGGCACCCCGCGCGACAGCACCACCGCGCGCACGGACACCTTGCGCGCCGCCAGCGCCTCCAGTGACAGCGCCACGTGGTTGAGCGTGCCCAGCCCCGCGCGCGCCACCAGCACCACCGGCAGGCGGAAGGCCTGGATGAGGTCCACCACGTCGCGCTTGGAGTCCACCGGGACGAACAGCCCCCCTGCCCCCTCCACCACCACCGTCCCGCCCTTCAGTCGCTTCCACGCCGCGAGCGTCACCCCGAAGTCCGGCTCCCGCCCCAGCCGGGCCGCCGCGATGCCCGGGGCCAGCGGCGCCTTGAAGCGGTGCGGACACACGGCGTCCACTGGCAGCGTGCTGCCCGCGGCCTCGCGCATCGCCAGCGCGTCCGACGGGGCCTTCAGCGACGCGCAGCCGCTCTCATAGGGCTTGAAGCCCTGGGGCGCGCAGCCCGCGTCCTTCAGGAGCGACAGCAGCGCGCACGACACCTGCGTCTTGCCCACGCCGGTGTCCGTGCCGGTGACGAAGAACTGGAGTGCTTCAGGGGCCACGGGAGACTCCCACCCGGCGCAGGACCTCCAGCGCCAGGTCGATATGGCCCGTCGTGTGGGCCGCGGAGAGACAGAAGCGCAGGCGGCTGGTGCCGTCCGGCACGGTGGGCGGACGGATGGCCTTCACCAGCAGGCCCGCGTCGCGCAGGCGCCTCGCCGCGTCCAGCGCGCGCGAGGGCTCGCCCAGGATGACCGGGAAGATGGCGCTCCGGGCTTGCGCGGGCAGGCCCAGGGCGCGCAAGCCCTCGGTGAAGCGGTGGATGTGGCCCCACAGCCGCTCGCGCGGGGCCGGGTCGTGCTCCACCAGGTCCACGGCGCATTCGGCGCCGGCGCACAGGGCGGCGGGCAGCGCGGTGGAGTAGACGAACGGCCGCGCGCGGCTCACCAGCAGGTCCGCCACCGCGCGCGAGGTGGCCACGTACGCCCCCAGCCCGCCCAGCGCCTTGCTCAGCGTGCCCATGCGCAGGTCCACCCGG
>NZ_JBKGHJ010000893.1:0-1863 GCF_046520365.1 Corallococcus sp. 4LFB | reverse complement strand
GCGGCCACCGGAGCCGGGGCGGGCGCGGGCGCGGCGGCGGCGGCACCTCCACCTCCCGCCAGCGAACGCTCCTGGGCCCGGATGCGCTCCACGTCGGCGAGCGACACCACGCGGGTGCTCTCTTCCTCGGCGGGCCCTTCCACGGTGATGACGTTCTGGCAGTTCTTGCAACGGACCTTGACCGTCTTGCCGCGGACTTTCTCGTCCGCAATGGAGTACCGCTTCTGGCAATTGTCGCAGGTGAAGTTCAAAGGGGGCGTCCGGCTCTCGGGGGAAACCGGCGGGGATGCTACCGCCAGAAATCTCCCGCGCAAACACACGGTTGACTCTGTTCTTCGGCCCATCTATTCAGCCGCCCTCTGTTTCACTCCAGGCTCTACGAGGGTGGCGCATGCCGGCGAAGGATCTCGGGACCAAGCACAGCTGCTACAAGTGCGGGACGAAGTTCTACGACATGAAGAAGCCGGACCCCATCTGCCCCAAGTGCGGGGCGGATCAGCGGGAGAACGTGGTCGCCAAGCCCGCCGAGGGCCGGCGTGGCCGCCTGGCCGCGGCTCCGAAGGTCATCGAGCCCGAGCCCGAGGAGACGCCCGCCGCCGAGGAGGACGAGGAGAACCTCGAGACCTTCGGCGATGACGAGGACGCCGAGGAGGCGCCCGCCGCCGAGGACGACGACATCTAGGGTCGTCCCCAGGGTTGAAGGTTTCAGGGCCCCCCGAGCTGCTCGGGCGGGCCCTTTCGCCGTTTCCCGCCGCCCGCTCCCCGGGGCCGGGAACAGCCTCCCCGGAGCGGGGACCCCCTCTGAAAGGGGCCCGCACCGCTCCGGGACGTCACCTCAGGTGCCGCTCAGACGCTCGTGCGACGACACCAGCGACAGCTCGGTGAGCGCGCTCTGGATCTTCTCGTAGAGGTTGGGCCCCATCTCCTGCATGCCCACCGGACGGGCGCCCTTGCGGCGGGCCCCCAGCGGCAGGCGCTCAACCTCTGCGGACAACGTGGGTTGCTTCCTGGCCTGATGCATGACGCGTCCCCCTCGCGGAAGTGTTGGCTTCCGAAGAAGCAATTTTGCCACCAAGACAGAAGTCTGAACAAGGGGCGTGCTTCCCGGCACTTATACGGAACGCCGGACCGACGCTTTCGTTCCATCGGCTCCGCACGCGACAGCCGTGTCAGGGGCGCCCTACCTTCCCGAGCCGGCCTGACGCAGCGCTTCCACGCCCCAGGTCTGCTCGACCTGTACGGTCTCCCCCGCACGGACGGTGACGGTCCGGGAGGTCTCCGGCAGCCGGTCGTGCCAGAAGACGAGCGTGTGGGCCCCTTCGGGGACGCGCATCCGGAAGCGCCCGTCCGGGGCGGTGGTGGTGAAGTACGGGTGGTTGAAGGTGCGGACCACCGCGCGCATCCACGGGTGCACGTCGCAGCGGACCTGGACGGTGCCCGGCTCGGCGGGCAGCGGGCGGCGCAGGGTCATGCCCTCCAGGGGCATGGCCACGTTGAAGACCGAACGGTTCGTCCCGGCCTGGGCGCGCACGTTGTGCACCAGCGGGTCGGAGTTGCGCAGCAGGAGCTCCCCGCCGGCCATCGCCGCGAGCGCGGGGGGCTCGTAGTGGCACTGCTTCTGGTCCAGCACCGGCGGGGCCGCGGGCGTCTCCGGGGCGGGCAGCCCCGCGCCGTCCTGGAGTGAGACGACGGCGTGGGCCAGGGCGCCCTCGCCTCCCACCACGAGCGAGCGGTCCTCCGACTGGTCGCCGCACACGCTGGCGACGGTGGCGGAGGTCGGCGCGCTGGAGGGCTGGGGAGGGGTCCCGGAGAGGAGCACCCGGCCCTCGATTTCGCCCCACTTCACCGGCCCGGTGGGGCGCG
>NZ_JBKGHJ010000892.1:0-1872 GCF_046520365.1 Corallococcus sp. 4LFB | reverse complement strand
CCTCGGCCGCTGCATCGACCTCGCCCGGGAGACGGGTTTGCCCGAGCGGCGCATCGCCTGTCTGTGGACGCGCGCCGAACGCCGCGCGGCGGTGGACGCGGACGCCGCGTGGCGCGACGCGGACGAGGCCCTGGCGCTGGCCGCCGAGCACGACAACCCGCTCTACCTCGCCTCCGCGTGGCGCACGCGGGCGACGGTGGCCTTCCGCACGCGACCGCTGCCGGAGGCCCTGGGACACGCGGAGCGCGCGCTCGACGCGGTGGAGGTGCTGCGCCAGTGGCAGCGGGACGCCTCCAGCCAGGCCGAGCTCTTCTCCAACTGGGCCAGCGACTACCACCGGCTCGCGGGCCGCACCCTGGAGGCCGGAGAATCCTCCGCCGTGCCGCCCCGCGAGGCCCTGGAGCGCGCCTTCGCGGTGAGCGAGCGCCTGCGGGCGAGGACGTTGTTCGAGACCCTGGTGGCCTCGCGCGCGCTCCCCACGCAAGAGGAGTCACCGGAGCAGCGGAAGGCGCGGGACGGCGTGCTGCGGAGCCTGTCCGTCACCCAGCGGCGGCTGCTGGAGCCGGCGCTGTCCGCATCGGAGCGCACGCGGCTGCTGGAAGACCTTCAAGAGCTGGAGCGCCGTGAGCGCGAGCTGCGACCCGCGACCCGGCGCCTGGAGCTTCCCTTCGCATCGCTCGCCGCCACCGGGCAGCCTCATGAGCAAGAGCAGCATCCATCGGCCCGTCGCGCGGAGCTCCCTTCGCGTCGCTCGACGCCTCCGGGCAGCCTCGGAGCAGGGCAGCATCCAGCGGCCCGTCGCGCGGAGCTGCCATTCGCGTCGCTCGCCGCGACCGAGCAGCGCCTGGGAGAGGAGGAGGCCCTGCTCGTCTTCCTCGCGGGCGCGGACCATGACCTCCAGGGCGAGCCCGCCGGAGGCGCGTGGGTGCTGGCGGTGACGCGCGAGGGCACGCACGCGTACCGCATCCCCGAGCGTGCGCGGCTGCGCCCCGCGGTGGCGCTCCTGTCGGGCCTCATCGAGCGCCGCGACGGTTCGGAGGCCACGGCCGCCTCCGCGCTGTACGCGCAGCTGCTCGCCCCCGCCCTGCGCGGGTTGCCATCGAAAGTATCGCGCCTGCTGCTGGTGCCGGATGGCCCGCTGCACGACCTGCCCTTCGCCGCGCTGCGGGAGCGCGCGGACGGCCCGCCGTTGATGGCCCGGTACGAACTGGCGCGGGTGCCCTCCGCGAGCCTGCTCCACTACTGGCGCGAACAGCCCGCACAGCCTCCGGAAGGCGAGGCCCTGGTCCTGGCGGATCCCGACCGGAGTGACACCCTCCAGGGCGCGAAGGTGGCCACCGCGAGGGGCGGCGTGTTCCTGGAGACCGCGAGCCTGGGGGCGCTCCCGGAGGCGCGTCGCGAGGGCCGCACCGTGAGCGAGGCCCTGGAGGACACCTCGGTGAAGCCCCGGTTGCTCGTGGGAGCGGAGGCCTCCGAGCAGGCCCTCAAGGCCTCCCGCTGGGACGCGGTGCGCATCCTCCACGTGGCCGCGCACGCGGTCGTGGACGTGGAGTCCCCGGAGCGCTCCGCCCTGGTGCTGGCCCCGGGCGCGGCGGGAGAGGACGGCCTGCTCCAGCCCCGGGAGATCACCGAGCTGCGGCTCAGGGACGCGCTGGTGGTGCTCTCCAGTTGCAGGGGGGCCTCCGGCGCGCTGCTCGCGGGCGAAGGCGTGCTGAGCCTCGCGAGGGCCTTCTTCGAGTCCGGCGCCCGCGCCGTGGTGGCCAGCCTGTGGCCCATGCGCGACGCCGAGGCCGCGGAGCTGCTGGAGCGCTACTACCGGCACCTGGCGGCGGGCAGGGCGCGGCGTCGCGCTGCGCGACGCCAGCGCGAGGC
>NZ_JBKGHJ010000891.1:0-1878 GCF_046520365.1 Corallococcus sp. 4LFB | reverse complement strand
TGGACGCGCTGCCGCTGAGCCCCAGCGGCAAGGTGAACCGCAACGGCCTGCCCGTTCCCCCGGAAGAGGCCGCCTCCGAAGGCGGGTTCCAGGCCCCCATGTCCGCGGTGGAGAAGGTGATCGCCGACATCTGGGCGTCCCTGCTCGTGGTGCCGCGCGTGGGCTTGCAGGACCACTTCTTCGAGCTGGGCGGGCACTCGCTGCTCGCCACGCAGGTGGTCTCCCGGCTGCGAGAGGCCTTCCAGGTGGACCTGTCCCTGCGCGTCGTCTTCGAGGCGCCCACCGTCGCGCAGCTTGCCGCGCGGTTGGAGGAACAGCTGCACGGCGCGAACCGGCGGCCCGTCCCGCCGCTGGTGCCCCAGCTTCGCGGCGAGGTCGTTCCCCAGTCGTTCTCCCAGCAGCGGCTGTGGTTCGTCTCGCAGCTCGACACCAGCGCGCACGCCTACAACCTGCCCCTGGTCACCCGGCTCCGGGGACGGCTGGACCCGCGCGCACTGGAAGACGCGCTCAACGCCCTCATCCGGCGCCATGAGGTCCTGCGCACCACGTTCGACGAAGTGGACGGCCAGCCGGTGCAGCGCATCGGCCCGGCCTGGACGCTCACGCTGAAGCAGGCGGACGTGGACCCGGACCTTCCACTCCAGCGTCAGGTGGAGGCCGAAGCGCACGTGCCGTTCGACCTGCGGCGCGGCCCCCTGCTGCGGGCCACGCTGCTCCGGGTGGCGGAGGAGGAGCAGGTCCTGGTCCTCAACTTCCATCACAGCGTCTTCGACGGGTGGTCCATCGCCGTGCTCCAGCGGGAGCTGGATGCGCTCTACGCCGCCCGGCTCCAGGGCACCGAGGCCGCGCTCCCGCCCATGACCCTCCAGTACGCGGACCACGCGCTGTGGCAGCGCGCCTGGTTGCAGGGGGACGTGCTGGAGGAACAGGTGGCGTGGTGGCGCGAGCAGCTCGCGGGGGCGCCGTCCGTGCTGGACCTGCCCACCGACAAGCCGCGTCCGCCCGTGCAGACCTTCCAGGGCGCGTACTTCCAGGTCCCGCTGCCGGACGCGCTGACCCGCGCCCTCGTCGCCATGGGCCAGCGTGAGGGCACCACGCTGTTCATGACGCTGCTGGCGGGCTTCCAGGCCCTGCTCGCGCGCTACAGCGGCCAGGACGACATCGTCGTCGGCTCGCCCATCTCCGGCCGCAACCGGCGCGAGGTGGAGGGGCTCATCGGCTTCTTCGTCAACACGCTGGCCCTGCGCGCGGACGTCACCGGCTCCCGCTCGTTCCGGCACCTGCTGCGCGGCGTGAGAGAGAGCTGTCTGGGCGCCTTCGCGCACCAGGACCTGCCGTTCGAACAGCTCGTGGACGCGCTCAAGCCACCGCGCGACCTGAGCCGTGCGCCGCTGGTCCAGTCCCTCTTCGTCCTGCAACAGGCGGCCGTCCCCTTCTCGTTGCCGGGCCTCCACGCGGACGACGTCCCGTTCCAGACGGGCGTCTCCCGCTTCGACCTCATGCTCTTCGTGCGCGAGTCGGAGCAGGGCCTGACGGCGTTCTGGGAGTTCAACACCGCCCTCTTCGAGGAGGCGACCATCGGCCGGATGGCCGGACACTACATGCGGCTGCTCGAAGGCGCGGTCCGTCACCCCGAGCAGCCCCTGGCCGCCCTGCCGCTCCTCTCCGATGAGGAGCGGCATCAGGTCGTCGTGAAGTGGAACGCCGCGAAGGACGCATCCTTCGAGCCCGGGCTCATGCACCGCCGGGTGGAGGCGCAGGCCGCGCGGACACCGGAGGCGGTCGCGGTCACGAACGGGGCGGAGTCACTGACGTACGCCCAGCTGGACGCGCGCGCGAATCAGCTCGCGCACCACCTCATCGCCCTGGGCGTCACGC
>NZ_JBKGHJ010000890.1:0-1880 GCF_046520365.1 Corallococcus sp. 4LFB | reverse complement strand
GAGGTCGTGGAGATCCGCCCCGGCCCCGTCGTCACCATGTACGAGTTCCTGCCCGCGCCGCCCGCCACGTTGGTGACGAGCGACAGCTGCGCGCCGTCCACGTCCGCGCCGGACGTGTTGAAGCCCAGCGCCATGGCCAGGCCGGACACCTCCGCGTCGTACACGTTGCCCGCCAGGCCCAGCGCCAGCCCGCCGCCCAGCGCCGCGCCGCCGTTGACGACGCCCAGCGCGAAGCGGTTCTCCACCTGCGCGCGGCCCGCCCGCAGCGTGTTGGTGCTCATCGACGGCACGAGGCTCAGGTTCACCGGCAGCAGCTGACGGCCCCGCGGGGACAGCGCCGGGCTGCCCCCACCGCCGCCGCGCATCACGGTGGCCTCGTGGCCCACGCCCCAGGAAGTCGCCGGGCGAAAGCGGCGTGCGCGCGCCTCCTTCAGCGTGAAGGCCGCCTCGGACACGCCGCCGTCCCACTCGCGCCGCGCGCGGTAGGCGCCGGGGGCCAGGCCCAGCTCGGTGGCGCGGCCGGACACCTTCTGCACCTCCACCACCAGCGTGCCCACCGCGTCGCGCACGTACAGGCGGCCCTCCAGCGGCTCCGTGAGGACCAGGCCCGCGGTGGTGGCGCGCAGGTCGGTCATCACCAGGTCGCCGGTGCCGGCCAGCTCGATGTCGTAGTTGGGGTGCTGCGCGCCGCCCTGGGTGCGCTCCGTGCGCGCGAGCGTTTCGTGGAAGGCGAACTGGTAGGCCTCCGTGAGGGTGACGCGGCCGTCGTGCGTGACGTCCGCGGCGCCGCGCAGGCCGGACAGCAGGTGGTGCGTGAAGAACGAACCGCCCAGCCGGTCCGACTCCTGCGACGCCTCGTCCGCGCTGGACGAGGTGAGGATGGCGTGGCCCTTCACCTGGATGCCGGAGTCCACCAGGAACGCGGGCCGCGCGACGCCGCCCTTCTTGCGCGCGAACGCGCCGGACGCGCACGAGTCCAGCACCGCGATCCTCACGTCCGCGGGCAGCCCCTCCAGCGAGCGGCGCAGCTCGCCGTAGTCCAGGCGCTGGCCCTTGAGCAGCAGCCCCTCGTCGTCCGAGTGGCCGGAGTAGTACAGCAGCACCTCCACGCGGCGGGCCCCGGCGGTGCGGACGCCTTCCGCCAGGCGGCGCACCCGGTCGAAGCCCGCGAGCACGCCCGCGCGGTCCACGTCCGTGAGGAGCACGCGGTCCTGGGGCAGCACGCCGCCCAGCTCCGACAGCACCAGGGCGAAGGCCTTCGCGTCGGTCTCCGCGTAGCGCAGCCGCACGCGCTCCGGGCCGCCGTCGTTGACGCCCACGAACAGGGCCAGCCGGCGCACGGCGGAGGCCTCCGCGGCGTGGGCGGAGGTGGCCGCGCCCAGCGCGAACAGGAGGATGACGAGCGCTCTCATGGGGAGGGCTTCTCCAGCAGGAAGGACGTCTGGCCCAGGCCCGGGGGCAGGGTCAGCGGCGCGGTGCGCGCCTCGGGGGAGGTGGCCAGGACGCGCGCGGCGGCCATCACGCCCTCCAGCTCGAAGGGGGCGTCGGCGGTGATGAGGAAGAAGCGCTCGAAGCCCGGGGCGTCGTCCAGTTCGTAGGCGCGGGGCAAGAGGTGCGTGCCGCTGCGCTCCAGGGGCGCGGACGTGTCGCCCGGGTCGGGCAGGTGCGGGGTGACGGCGCCCCGGCCGTCCACGGAGAGGATGACGCCGTGGGCGTGGCCGGCGGCCGTGTACGACAGCTGCACCACGTCACCGGCCTGGGCGGGGGCGCCGTCGGTGAGGCGCTCGGTGCGGGTGGCGGCCTGGCGGTGCACGTCGAGCCGGGGCTGGAGCCCCTTGCTGCGCGTGGGCTCCAGGACGCCGGGGGTGCCTCCGGTCCCC
>NZ_JBKGHJ010000088.1:0-20626 GCF_046520365.1 Corallococcus sp. 4LFB | reverse complement strand
CCCCGGAACACGCCCAACCGGGGCAACGACAGCCAGCTGCCGCGCATCCTCCGGCCGGACTCTCGCCGGAGCCCATGCCGCCCCCGCGCGTCCGCCCGCGCCCCCCGTCCTGAACGGCGGGAACGCGCCGCGTCCGCCCCCGGGCCGGGAGCCGTCCGGGAAGGAAGCCCGTGAGAAGCACGCGCCCGAGGAGGGCGGTGGCCGGGGCCTCAGGGGCATGGACAAGCGCCTGCTCTACGGCGCCGTGGGCCTGGCGTCGCTGTTCATGCTGGTGGGCGTGGCGCTGGTCTTCTCCCCGAGCAAGGCCGCGCAGGGCTACGTGATGGTGGAGCTCAAGACGCCGGACGCGAAGGACCGCGCGATGGTGTCCATCAACGCGGGGCCGCCGGAGAAGTTCCCGTCCAACGGCTTCATCCTGAAGCAGCTGCCGGTGGGCAACGTGCTGGTCGTGGTGACCGCGGACGGCTACGACGCCTTCAACAAGTCCGTCATGGTCGCCGAGGGCGCCAACGCCACGCAGGTGCCGGTGCAGCTCAAGCAGCAGGCGCGCTCGGTGCTCGTGGTCTTCAAGACGCAGCCGGATGACGCCGAGGTGAAGATCGACGGCCAGGTGGCCCGCAAGCAGGGCGCCCGGGAGCAGGTGCTGCGCGACTTCTCCCTCAGCGCCGACACGCCGCTGGTGGAGGTGTCCGCGCCGGGCTACGTGACGTTCATCAAGAAGCTGGCCGTGAACAGCAATGGCCTGGACGTGGTGGCCACGCTGGAGCGCGCTCCGGTGGACGTGCGCATCGAGTCCGAGCCCGAGGGCGCGGCCGTCTTCCTGGGCAGCAAGGACCTGGGCGTCGTCACCCCGACGAACGTCCGGGTGCCGTGGGGCACGCGCGAGCTGACGCTGAAGGCGAAGTGCTACGCGGACGCGGACGTCTCCGTGGGGTCGCCGTCTCCGGCGGGCTCCACGGTCAAGGTGGAAGCAGCCCTGAAGAAGCAGGCGCGCTGCCGCGATTAGCGGCCCCGCGGCCCTGACGCTTAAGGTAGGCCTGGGGGTCCTCCCCCCGGATGTCCCTGGGGGGAGTGACGCCGGAGGGATGTCCGTGACCAAGGTGCGCAAGGTGAACAAGGCGGATCCGCTGGCGGATCTGCCCCGGTGGGCGCAGCAGCTGGCGCGCAAGTACTACACGAAGACGGTCAGCACCTTCCTGCTGTATGGGGCCGTGCGCGACCTGCAGCCCCTGCAGCTGGAAGACGGCGGACGCGGCTTCGGGACGCTCAAGACGTTCCTGTCCGAGGAGCTGTTCGGCGGGCGGGACCACGTCCTCTTCTACGACCGCTCGTCCGGCATCCGCTCGGCGACGCCGGAGACGCAGAAGGACCTGGCGCGGGCCATGACGGGCTACGACGCCATGTACGGCACGGACTTCTCCAAGGTCCTGCCGCGCGACCCGGGCCGTGCGCTGCAGATTCTGGAGAACTTCCTGCGCATGCGCCTGAGCGAGGGCCGCTCACTGGCGCTCATCATCGACTACGCGGAGACGCTGGTGCCCGGCGGGGAGATGAGCCACCTGTCCGCGGAGGACCGCTTCGTGGTGGCCACGCTGGACAAGTGGGCGCACGACCCGCAGTTCCTGGCGGGCGACGTGTCGGTGGTGCTGCTGGCGGAGAACCTGTCGGACGTGTCGCCGCGCATCAGCCGCAACCCCTACGTGGCGCCCATCGAGCTGCCGCTGCCCGCGGAGGACGAGCGCCTGGAGTACGTGCGCTCCAAGCTGGAGGGCAAGAAGCTCCAGTCGGTGTCGGAGGTGCCGCTGGCGGGCCTGGCGAAGATGACGGCGGGCCTGTCGCGCATCAACCTGGACCGCGTGCTCACGGAGGCGCTGGAGCGGGAGGTGCGCATCACTCCGGAGCTGCTCAAGGAGAAGAAGAAGGAGCTCATCCAGGCGGAGTGCCACGGCCTCCTGGAGTTCATCGAACCCACGCACACCCTGGACGCGGTGGCGGGGCACGCGCCCGCCAAGCAGATGCTGCGGCAGGCGGCGTCCGCGCTGAAGAAGGGCCGCATCGAGGTCATGCCCATGGGCTACCTGGTGAGCGGGCCGGTGGGCACGGGCAAGACGTTCATGGTGAACTGCTTCGCCGGGGAGATTGGCATCCCGGTGGTGAAGTTCCTGAACTTCCGCAGCCAGTGGCAGGGCGTGACGGAGTCGAACCTGGAGAAGATCTTCAACCTGCTGAAGGCCCTGTGGCCGGTGGCGGTGATGGTCGACGAGGCGGACACCTTCCTCGGCAACCGCGACTCCGGCGGGGACTCCGGCACGAGCAGCCGCATCTTCGGCTCCATCGCGTCCTTCATGGGCAACACGCAGTACCGCGGCAAGATCGTCTGGTTCCTGCTGACGGCGCGCCCGGACCTCCTGCCCATCGACCTGAAGCGCCAGGGCCGCGCGGAGGAGCACCTCGCGCTCTTCTATCCGCAGACGGACGAGGAGCGGAACGAGCTGTTCCAGGCGATGAGCAAGAAGACCGGCGTGTCCGTGGAGGGCGTGGAGTCCTTCGCCGCGCTGATTCCCGGCGGGGTGCGCGCCTTCAGCGGCGCGGACATCGAGGCGGTGATGGTGCGCTCGAAGTTCCGCGCGCTGGCGGACGGGCGCGACCAGGTGACGAAGGACGACCTGGCCGCGGTGCTGGCGGACTTCGTGCCGCCCAGCTACCCGCTGGAGATCGAGATGCAGAACCTGGTGGCGGTGCAGGAGTGCACCAGCCGGGCGCTGCTGCCGGAGAACTTCCGCAGGCTGGACCGGGACTACATCAGCAAGCGCGTGCGCGAGCTGAAGATGCTGCTGGAAGAGCAGTAGGCCTTCAGCCCACGGTGACGGGGACGCCCAGGTGCGGGTCCTGGAGCGTCTCCACCACCGCGATGCGGTCGCCCACGGCGAGCGCGTCATGCAGCACGAGGATGTCCTCGTTCGCGTGACGGATGCAGCCGTGGGACACGTCGCCCCCGAGCAGGGCGGGGGCGCTGGTGCCGTGCAGCTCCTCGCCGCTGCGGTGGCCATCCGCCCAGGACAGGTCCAGCAGCCGCGCGCCGAACACGTGCCGGTCGTTCCACAGCCGTGCGCCCGCGTCCTCCGTGGCCACCTGGTCCAGCTTCGCCCTGACGACCTTGAGGCCCGCGTGCGTGGGCGTGGAGGCGGTGCCCACGGCGTTGGGGAAGATGTCGACGAGCTGGCCCAGCGGATCGAAGAGGAACGTGCGGTGCTCGCGCAGGGCGATGACCACGCGCACCGGCTGGCCCGCGTAGAAGGGGGAGGGCAGGGCGCGCGACTGGCCCCGTGAGCCCGGCGCGGGGCCAGCGCCTCCAGGGCCTTCAGCGTCGCGGCATCCAGCACGCCGCTGGAGCGCAGGCCCGCGTGCACCTGGAAGTTGCGCAGCGCGCGGGCCGTGTCCGGGCCGTAGCGTCCGTCCGCGCCGCCATACAGCGCGAACCCCATGTCCAGCAGCGCGCCCTGCACCGCGAGGAGCCCGTCCCCCCGTGAGCCCGCGCCCAGCACCGCCGCGCCGGACCTCACGTCCGCGAGCTGCCGCGAACCGGCGAAGCGCGGATGCTCCAGCGGGGCGCTGACGGAGTGACCGCGCGTGCCGCATCCGCCGGTGCGGTCATGGCCCCCACCGTCACGGCACCCTTCACCCCGGCGTGTGATGCCGTGCCTGTCACGCTGTCGCGTGCGCGCTCCCCGGAGGCGGACACCCCGTCGGGCGGGGACGCGAGGGACAGCCCCCGCGGTGCCGCGCTGACGGTCGGAACGGGCCCGCTGAAGCGCGTGAGCGAGTTGCCCCCGGAGACCGTCCTGTCCCCTGGACGTTCGACTCCACGGGGCAGGACGGACCGGACAGGCGCGGGCTCGCGCGTGTCGGGCGTTTCACGGGGAAGGAGCGGCGACTCTCGAAGCAGTGCGGATGCGAGCATGGCGCCGGGGACTGCAAGGTCCCGGCCGCCGCATCACACCGTCACGGCGCGCTCAGCGACAGCAGCTTGCCGGTGGGGACCGTGCGGTGGTCCTTGATGTGGTTCCACTTCATGATGTCCTCGACGGACACGTTGTAGCGCTGCGACACCGACCAGAGCGTCTCGCCCTCGGCCAGCGTGTGCACCCTGGCGCCCTTGGGGCCCACGGGCGCCTGGCCCGCGACGGCGTTCGCCACCACGATGGTGCCGCCGCGCTCCTCCACCTTCGCGGGCGCCGCGCCCTTGGCGTCCGGCGGCCACACCGCGAGCAGCGTGCCCAGCGACAGCGTGCGGTTGCGCTTGGGCAGGTTGTTCCACTTCTTCAGGTCGTCCACCGACACCTGGAAGCGGTTGGCGATGAGCCACAGGCTGTCGCCCTCCTGCACGCCGTAGGTGATGCGCGTCTTGCCATTCACCTTCTCCGTCTTCACCGGACCAGCGGCCACGGGGCCCCGGGGCGTGCCCGCGGGAATCTCGTCCTCCGGCCGCGTCGCCACCATGCCGCTGCGCCGCGCCTGCGCCACCTTCGTCGCGATGGCGCCGCCCCCGTCACCGCTGCCACCCCGGCCGCTGGCCGGCACCGGAATCACCAGCTCCGCGCGCACCTTCAGCACCCGCGCGCTCTTCAGCCGGTTCATCTGGAGGATGGCCTCCGGCGCCGTGCCGTACTTCTGGGCAATCTGCGACAGCGTGTCGCCGCGCTTCACCGTGTGCACCCGGAACGTCAGCCGCTCCGACGGCGACAGCTTCTTCAGGTTCTCCGCGAAGAGCGTCGTGGTGCCGCGCGGCAGCTTCAGCACGTAGGGCTTCGCGGCCGTCGCCGGAGGCGTGCACCAGCGCTTGAGCTCCGGGTTCAGCTCCTGCACGTCCTGCACGCTCACCCCGGCCGCGCGCGCCACCACGTCCAGGTCCGTGGCGTCCGTGAGCTTCACCTCGTCGTACTCGAGCGTGTCCTCGTACTGGAACTCCTCCTCGGAGAAGCCGAACGCGGTGGGGTTCTTCGCCACCAGCGCCGCGGCGATGAGCTTGGGCACGTAGTGCTTCGTCTCCTTCGCCAGCCCGCGCTCCTCCGCCAGCACCCAGAAGTCGCTCGTCCCGTAGCGCTGCACCATCTTGCGCACCCGGTACGAACCCGTGTTGTAGCCCGCCCACGCCAGGTACCAGTGGCCCAGCTCGCCGTAGAGGTCCTTCAGGTACGCCGCCGCCGCGTGCGTGGCCTTGATGGGGTCGCGCCGCTCGTCCACCCAGAAGTCCTGCTTGAGGCCGTACTGCTTGCCCGTGCTGGAGATGAACTGCCACGGCCCGGCCGCGTGCGCCCACGAGTAAGCGTTCGCGGAGAAGCCGCTCTCAATCATCGCCAGGTACACCGTGTCCCGGGGCAGGCCCTTCGCCTCCAGGATGGGCTGCATCACCGGCAGGTAGCGCGTGGAGCGCGCCATCCACTTGCGGAACCACTTGCGGCCGGGGCCCTGGAAGAACTGGATGTACTCGGCCACCCGCGGCTGCATGTCCACCGGGATGTCGTAGCGGTCCTTCACCTGCGAAATATCGAAGTTCGCCAGGTCGGTGATGCGCGCCAGCGGCGGGGCCGTGTCGTCCTCGCGGAAGGTGGGCTCCTCCAGCGCGTCCAGCATCCGCAGCCGCAGCGGGTTCGTCAGGCCCAGCCGCCGCAGCGACTGCATCATCTCCGCGTTCGGCTTCGCCTCCGGGTCCAGCGTCGCGCCCTCCAGCGCGCGCAGCTCCTCCAACTCGGCGGACTCGGACTCCACTTCTTCCGTCTCCTCGCCTTCCTCCAGGGGAACCGCGGGCGTGGCCCGGCTGGCATTCGCCGTCAGCAGGGCGGCTTCCCTGGGCGGCACCGCATGCACGCCGGGCGGCGGCACCGGTGACGGCGCCACGCCCTGCGAGGAGGGAACCGAGGCCAGGGCTAGCAGGAGCAGGGAAAGCGGCATGGGAACGCCAGGCGAGGTCGCCCAGAAGCAGGCGAAGGCCGCAGTATTCGCCAGCTTTCTTGACAGTCAAACAACATGTCGCCCGGTATGCCCCCGGGAAGGACCCCCGGTAGGAGCAGGCGCCCCTATTTCGCCGGGGGCTCTCCTGCCTGACCGCTCTTCCCCGTTCCGCCGTGGCCGGGACCGAGGATGCGCGGCAGGTAGGTGGCGAAGTCGAAGTGCGGGGAGTTCTCCGCGTTGTGGCAGGTGACGCACACGGCCTGCCCCGGCTTGCCCACGATGGTGGCCGGGCTCGGCGCGTCGACGTGCTTGGAGCCGGGGCCGTGGCAGCTCTCGCAGCCCACGTCCTCGCGGCCCGCCACCTTGTCCAGCCGGCACACGCCGCCGGGCTTCTGCCAGCCGGTGACGTGGCAGCCCACGCAGTTGAGGTGGTGCTGCTTGCCCACTTCTTCCAGCGTCTCCGACGCGTGGTGGTGCTTCGAGCCCTCCCACACCGCGGTCGCGTCCGGGTGGCAGTCCTCGCACACCGCGCTGCCGACGAAGCCCGCCTTGCCCTTCTCCGGCGACGGGCAGTCCTGGCCGTGCGCCTTCGCCCACGCGAGGTTCAGCTGTCCCACGTTCGCGTCGTACGCCTTCACCAGCGCCTGCGTGTCCGGCGCGGTGGGCAGGTCCGACTCCAGCGGCAGGAAGCGCAGGGCGAAGCCGTTGACGTCGTCGGCGGGCGCGGGCGGCGCGGTGAGCAGGCCCTGCTTGCGCGCCGACAGCTCGTCGCGCTTGCCCTGCTTCAGCACCTTCAGCTTCGGGTCGATGCCGGGCCGGGAAATCTCCTTGTCCAGGAGCGCCATGCGCTGCTCCAGCGCCGTCACCTCGCGCTCCACGTCCCCCTGCGAGCGCTGGAGCGTGAAGGGCCCCTTCGCCGGCGCGTACGTCAGGTCCACGCGCAGCAGCGAGCGCCCCTTGCTCTGCACCGCCACCACCGGCACGCCGGAGCGCACCAGCCGGTTCTCCTCCGCGGAGAACTCCCCGGCGCTGTGCGTGGCCACCACCAGGTTCGCGGCCAGCCCCGGCAGCGCGGCGGCGGCCTGCGCGGCCTCCAGCGGCTGGTCCAACAGGCCCACCACGAAGTCCGCGCCCTGCTCGCGCGCCTGCTGGCTGGCCTTCACCAGCGCCTCACCGGAAGCCGCCGCGACGACGCCCACCTTGCGAGCCCCCGCGTCCAGCACCTTCACGCCACCGGACGGCACCTCCGGCAGCCCCAGCCCCTGGCGGAACGCCGCGCCGCGCGTGTCGTCCAGCTCGCCCGTGGCGCGCGCCGCGAGGCCCATGGTGCGGAACGCGTCCGCGAGCGCCTTCGCCTTGAGCTCCTCCTGCGGCACCTGCTCGTCCTTGAGGTGCGTCTCCCCGAAGAGGCTGTTGCCGCCGTCGATGTAGAGCACCGGCAGGCCGCCCTTGCGCGCCTGCTGCACCTGGAACGCCGCCCGGCCGATGCCGCCGCGCATGTTCTCGCTGCAGCCGCAGGGGCCCAGGTAGCCGCGCGTGTCCGCGGAGATGAACAGCACCGCGCCCACGGGCGCGGCGGTGGCGGTGGGGGCCTGCTGCTCGGCGCCGCTGCCCTCGGGAGGGCGCGCCTCCTGGCGTCTGCAACCAGCGAGGAGCGCGCTCACGAGCACCGCGAGGACGGCCGCGCGCATCGCCATCACCAGAGGATGCTCTGCACCAGTTCGTCGATCTTCTCGCCCATCGCCTCCAGGCCGTTCACCTTGGAGAGCGAGCCGTCCGCGCCCACCTGCTCGGCCAGCTTCGACAGCTCGTCGTCCGGCAGGCTGGAGAACAACACGATGGGGATGTCCTGCGTGTTGTACTCGTTCTTCAGCGTGCGGCAGATGTCCGTGCCCTTCGCCTCGGGCATGTGGATGTCCGTGAGGATGAGGTCCGGCCGCCAGCTCTGAAGCGTTTTCTCAAACTCCATGAGCGTGGAGGTGGCCACGACCTCATAGCCCCGCGCCTCCAGGACGGCCTTCTCCATGGCGAGGGTGATCTCGCTGTCGTCAATGAGGAGGATTCTTCGCTTCTCTTCGGACACGGCGACCTTCCTTGCGGGTCGGTTCTAGCCCACCACCCAGCGGCGCACCAATGCTTTCCCGTGTCGCGTTCCGACAGGGGTTTTCTGTTTTCAACCCCGGGCTTCCTGGCCGCCGGGCGGGCGCGGAGGCACCCACCGTCTTTCCCGGACAACCGACCGCACACGGAGTATGGAGGCGCCCATGAAGCGCCATGCCTCCCGGGTCCTGGTGGCCCTCCTTCTCCTGGGGTGCGTCCTCGGTGGCCTCCCCGCCCTCGCTCTCAATGGGGGACTGGGGGAGGTCCCCAGGGACCTCGACCGCGCGTCGCCGCGCGCCACCGCGCAGGGCTTCCTGGACGCGGTGCATCGCGGGGACTACCCCCGCGCCGCCCACTACCTCTACCTGGACTACCTCCCGGCCTCCGAGCAGGCCGCGCAGGGCGCCCGGCTGGCGCGCAAGCTGAAGTTCGTCCTGGACCGTGAGCTGTCGGTGGACACGTCCGTGCTGCCGAAGACGCCGGAGGGCGAGTCCGCCAGCTCGCGCTTCGTGTCGCTGGGGGGCATCCCGCTCAAGGGCGACACCATCCCCATCCGGCTGCAGCGCCTGTCCGTGGACGGCACGTTCATCTGGGTGGTGTCGGAGCCCACCGTGAAGATGGTGGACCCGCTCTTCGAGGAGTACGGCCCGCTGCTGACGGAGACGCTCCCGTCCGTCTTCTTCGACCGCACGGTGCTGGGGCTGGAGCTGTGGCAGTGGCTGGGGCTCGCGGTGACGCTGCTGGGCGCGTGGCTGCTCTCCTACGTCATGGAGAAGCTGCTGCTGGCCGCCGCGCTGCGGGTGGCGCGCTGGACGCGCATCTCCTGGGACGACCAGGTCGTCCACGCGGGCCGGGGCCCCCTGCGGCTGCCCTTCTTCGCCCTCCTGCTGGCGCTGGGCACCTCGTTCCTGCTCCTGCCTCCCAAGCTGAAGCTCTTGAGCGACCGGGTGAGCTACTCGCTCACCATCATCGCGGTGGCGTGGTTCATCCTGCGCTTCCTCCGCGTGTCGGAGGCGTACGTCCAGAGCCGCGTCACCTCCGAGACGGGGGGCCACCCCCGCGCCCGCTCGCTGCGCACGCAGCTGGCGGTGCTGCGCGCGGTGTTCGAGGTCGCCACCTACGTCATCGCCGCCGCGCTGCTGCTCATGCAGTTCGAGGTGGTCCGCAACGTCGGCGTGTCGCTGCTCGCCTCCGCCGGCATCGCCGGCCTCGCCGTCGGTCTCGCCGCGCAGAAGTCGCTCGCGACGCTGCTCGCCGGCATCCAGCTGTCCATCACCCAGCCCGTCAGCATCGGCGACAACGTGCTGGTGGAGGGCGAGTTCGGCACGGTGGAGGAGATCACCCTCACGTATGTCGTGCTGCGCATCTGGGACCAGCGGCGCATGGTCATCCCCATCCAGCAGTTCCTGGACAAGCCGTTCCAGAACTGGAGCAAGGGCTCCCCGGAGATGATGGGCACGGTCATCCTCCAGGTGGACTACCTGGCGGACATCGACGCGCTGCGCGCGGAGCTGGACCGCATCCTCACCGACGAGGGCAAGCACCTGTGGGACGGCCGGGTGAAGACGCTGGTCGTCTTCGACGTGATGGACAAGACGCTCACCCTGCGGGCGCTGGTGAGCGCGGCGGACTCCGGGAAGCTGGGGGACCTGCGCTTCCTGGTGCGCGAGCGGCTGGTGCTCTTCATCCGCGCCCGGCCCCAGTGGCTGCCCACGGTGCGCAGCGAGTCCCGCCCCGCCATGCTCCCGCCCTCCCGGGACGGCCAGGACGCGGCCCAGGGCGCCCCGGAGCCCCGGGCCTGAAGGGGAAGGGCGCAGTGAGAACAGCCGCTTGCACGGACGCTCGCCGCACGATGAATATGGCGCCCGTCGCGACGTATGACGCGTAAGAGCAATCGCACCCACGCTGGGGAGTTCAATCAGATGAAGCGTCCTGTCACCTTGTGCGGAGCCCTGGCGCTCCTGGCCGTCGCCGCGCCGCTCACCGCGAGCGCCCAGGAGCGGGGCCGCACCGACGGGCCCGAGGAGTCGGAGTACGGTACGGGGGGCTACTACGGCGAGAACCGCCGGGGCGTGTCGCTCCAGTTCGACTGGGGCGCGGCCATCAACTCCGGGGAGAACCCCCCGGGCGCGCCGGAGGGCCCGCCGCTGTTCGTGGGCGCCACCGTGTCCCTCTGGGGTGATGACTGGTACCGCCTGGACGTCAGCGGCGGCTACGTCTTCGACGGTGGGCGCTTCATCGGCAACGTGGGCCCCACCTTCCGCAGCTGGGGCTGGCCGGTGTCCTTCACGCTCGGCCTCAAGGCGGGCGCCATCGTCATCCCGGAGGGCGAGGGCCTGCGCTTCGCCCTGTCGCCGCAGGTGGGCGCGGAGCTCTACCTGGACCGCCGCGACCGCGTGATCATGGGCCTGCACTACTCGCCGGACATCCCCATCGGGGGAGGAGGAGTCACGAACCGGTTGTTCATGAACGTCGGATACCGGTTCTGACCGCACGCCATGATCGCTCAACTGCTCGCCGCCGCTCTCGCGTTGACCACGGCCCAGGCGCCCCGCGCCGCCGCGCCGTCCGTGTCGCTGCCGTTCCCGTCCGGGGACGTGCAGACCTACAACATCATCCAGTGGGACCCGAACCAGCTGCCGCGCATCTATGAGCGGTCGGACCAGCTCCCGCTCACCGACGAGGAGCTGACCAAGCTGTCGCAGGCCGGCTTCGAGCCCGCGCAGCTGGTGAAGATGATTGAAGAGCGCCGCTGCGCCTGCGACGCGAGCGCGGACGGCCTCATCCGCCTGAAGAAGGCGGGCGTGGACAAGACGGTGCTGGCGGCGGTGTCGCGCCATGGCCTGGCGCCCAACCGGCAGCTGGACATCCTGGTGACGCTGGACTTCACCGGCGAGAGCCGCACCGCGCGCGAGGCGTTCCTCTACTTCTTCGTGGACGACGGGAACATCACCCGCGTGTTCTCCGCGAACCTCCCGGAGCTGCTGCAGCGCCGCAACAGCCACGAGACGATGGTGGACCGCAGCGACATCATGGTGGCGCGCACGGTGCGCCGCATCCAGTTGGCGGGCCACGTCCCGCTCAAGACCTACGGCGCGCACCGCGTGATGGTGGCCGCCAGCGCCAGCCCCACGCTCACGCACCCCTCGCAGCTCACCCCACAGGAGCGCGCGAAGGCGCAGACGTACACCTTCGACTATCCGCGCGCCTCGCTGCAGAGCCTCTGCCGGCTGACGGCCGGCTACCGCCGCGACGCGGTGCTTGCCTACAAGTGGAACTTCGAAGGCAGCCGCTTCGAATGCGAATGGAACTAGGAGTCGACCCGACCATGAACACCCGCCGCCTGTTGCTCTCCGCCCTCGTCGCCGTGTCGCTCGCCGGCTGCGGAGGCCCCCGCGCCTTCACGCGCGGTACCTACGAGGACCCCAACACCATCGAGATGCTGGGGGACCGCTTCAACGAGAACGACCTGCAGCTCATCGCGAAGAAGATGGCCGAGTCGCTCGCCAGCTCCCCGCGCTTCGTGCAGGCGCCGCCGCAGGGGCAGCCCCTGCCCATCGTCCTCGTGGGCAAGCTGCGCAACAGCACCAGTGAGCACATCGACATGCGCTCGCTGGCGGACAAGATTCAAACGGCGCTCGCGCAGACGGGCCGCTTCGCCCTGGTGGACCAGGCCGCGCGCCAGGACATCGCGGAGGAGTACGAGTACCAGCAGTCCGGCTACGTGAACCCCAACGCCGCCAAGGCCCCGGGCCAGCAGGCGTCGGTGGACTTCCTGATGACGGGCGACCTCGCCTCCATCATCCAGGAGGTCGGCCGCGACAAGCTCGTCTATTACAAGATGACGGCGAAGCTGAACGACGTGCGCACCGGGACGCTAGCGTGGACGGACGAGAAGCAGATCCGCAAGAAGTTCGAGAAGCAGGGCGTGAGCTGGTAGCCGTCCGCCGTGTCCAACCTCCCCGACATCGCATCCCAGGCCCCGCGTGTCTCCGCCTCCCCGGCGGCGGCGCGTTGGGGCCTGCTGTTCATGCTGGCCTGCTGCGTCCTGGGCAGCGGCTGCGCCAGCGACTACGTGGCGCGCACCGCCGCCGCGCGCTCCGCGTACCAGGCGTCTGACTATCCTCGCGCCCTGGCGGAGCTGGACGGCGAGCAGAAGGAGGCCCCCGAGCGCGACCAGCTCCTGTTGCTGCTGGACAAGGGCATGGTGCTGCACGCGGCCGGGCAGTGGGAGGAGAGCACGAAGGTGCTGGCCCAGGCGGACGAGCTCAGCGCCCAGCTGGACATCACCTCCGTGAGTGAAGAGGCCGGGGTGCTGCTCAGCAACGAGCGGCGCCGCGCCTACCGGGGCGAGGACTTCGAGAAGCTGATGATCTCCGTCCTCCAGGCGCTCAACTACGCGGAGCTGGGCCGCGACGAGGACGCGCTCGTGGAGGTCCGCCGCGTCAACGAGCGCATCGAGAAGATGATCATCGAGGAGAAGAAGCCGTACGAACAGCTCGCCATCGCGCGCTACCTGGGCGGCGTGCTGTACGAGGACCAGCACGAATGGGACTCGGCCTTCATCGACTACATGAAGGCGTACGAGCTGGAGCCCCGGCTGGACGGGCTGGTGGAGCCGCTCCTGCGGCTGGCGAAGAAGACCGGCCGCGACGACGCCTACGAATCCCTGTCCCGGAAGTTCCCGGACGTGGCGCATGACCCGCTGGGCCCCGGCGACGGGCAGCTCGTCGTCGTGGTGGAGGCGGGCCTGTCACCGCGCAAGGAGCGCGCGTCGCGCGACTACGGCGACTCCGGGGACCTGATTGAAGTGCCCGTGTACCGGGACCGCGGCGGTACACCGCCGGTGCGCGTGTCGGTGGAGGGGCAGGCGGAGCGGGCGGTGACGGTGACGTCGCTGTCGCGCGTGGCCCAGGTGCACCTGAACGACCGCATCGGCCGCATGCTGGCGAAGCAGCTCGCGGGCGCGGTGGCGAAGGCGGGCGTGGCCGCGGGCGTGGGCGCGCTGACGAAGAGCAAGGAGCTGGGCGTGCTCGCCTTCCTGGTGCTCAGCGCGGGCAACCAGGCCGACCTGCGCTCCTGGCTTTCACTGCCGGCGGAGTTCCAGGTGGCGCGCTTCCGGCTTCCTCCGGGAAAACACACCGTCCAGGTGGACGCCCCGGGCCGGCCCACCACGCACGTCGTGGAGGTGAAGCCGGGGCGGGTGGAGGTGCTCGTGGTGCGAAGTTACTGACGGCGTCGTTTTGGGAGTAGGGTGCGCGCCCCATGTCGCAGGTCGTGGCCGAAGTCCTCCTCTACTCCTTCATCGTCGTGTTGAGCGCGCTGGCCGGCGCGGGGGTGGTCATCTTCAATGACCGCTCCACGCGGCTGGTGACGTTCCTCGCCTTCGCGGCGGGCGTGATGTTCGGCGCGGCCTTCTTCCACATGCTCCCGGAGGCCTACGAGGGCGGCGGCTGGTGGGCCTTCGCGCTCGTGCCCATGGGGTTTCTCTTCGTGCTGGTGCTGGAGCGCTACCTCGTCGCCCACGCCTGCGAGGAGCCGCCGGACTGCGCGGAGCACGTGCACGGCCACGCGCTGGGCCTCAGCGCGTTCCTGGGCCTGTCCACGCACACGCTCTTCGACGGCATCGCGCTGGGCTCCTCGGTGAAGGAGGGCGTGGGCGCCATGGCGCTGCTGGCCATCACCGCGCACAAGGTGCCCTCGTCGCTGTCGCTCGCGTCCATCCTCCAGGCGGAGGGAAAGAAGCGCGGCACCATCCTGGCGTACACCGCGCTGTACGGCCTGATGGTGCCGGTGGGCGCGGTGCTCTACTTCGGCTTCGACGCGGTGCTGAGCTTCGAATCGCTGGCGCCCAAGGCCCTGGCCTTCTCCGCCGGCACCTTCCTCTACATCGCCGTGTCGGACCTGCTGCCGCACGTGAACAAGCACGGGCGGGACAAGCCCGGCCGCAACCTGGTGGCATTGGCAGCCGGGTTGCTGGTGATGTTCGTGCTCGCGCGCGTCCTGGGGCACACGGAGCACTGAAGGCACCATGGAACGACGCAAGGACTGGTACGAGCACCCGGAGTACTACGAGGCCATCTTCGGCACGGACACCGTGCGGGAGGCGGACTTCCTCCAGGCGCTGAGCCGGCGCTACGGCACCGGCGGCAACCAGTGGCTGGAGCCCGCGTGCGGCGCGGGCCGGCTGGTGGCGGAGGCCGCGGGCCGGGGCCTGAAGGTCGCGGGCTATGACTTGTCGGAGGCCATGCTCGCGCACGCGCGCAAGCGGCTGTCCCCCGCCGAGCGCCGCCGCGTGAAGCTGTCCCAGGCGCGCATGGAGGACTTCTTCGACCCGGCGCTGGAGGGCCGCGTGGACCTGGCGCACACGCTGGTCTCCACCTTCCGCTACCTGGACAGCGAGCAGGCCGCTGTGGCGCACCTCACGGGCACCCGGCGCCTGCTCAAGCCGGACGGCATCTACGTGCTGGGCTTCCACCTCACGGACTACGCGCGCTCCGGCCCGGAGCACGAGCGCTGGGTGGGGCAGGTGGGCCGGGACAAGGTCGTGTGCAACACGCACGAGGGCCTGCCGGAGAAGCGCCTGCGCCGCTCGCCCATGCGCAACCGGCTGCGCGTCACCGGCCCCGGCAAGGACTGGCTCATCGAGACGACGTGGTACTTCCGCACGTACGACGAGGCCCAGGTGAAGCGCCTGTTCCGCAAGTCCGGCCTGCGCGTCGCGGCCACGTTCGACTTCGACTACGACCTGGACTCGCCCGTGGGGCGCGGCAGCCCGCGCCTGGACCGCGTCTTCGTCCTCGGCCCGGACGCGGCTTCCCAAGGCTGACACGCGCGCTGCGCAGGGTCGGCGTCTGGCGCGGCTGGAGCCTGCCCTCCTTCTCCCTGACTGGTCTGGAATGACCCGGCCGCCTGCCTGTTCGGGCGGCGCGGCGCGACAGGCCTTGGAACCCGAAACGGCGCGGGCGCTGCGTTCCGTCAGGACGCGTCTGCGTTCCAGTGGGACGCAGCCGTGGCGGGGGCATGCACGGGAGTCTTTGAAATCATTGGGTTTCTTCCTTGGCACGGCAGCCGCAATAGCGGCGGGCCATGCGCCGGCAACGGCGTGTACCGCATCCAGATGCACCCGGAGCGCGGAAGGAGGGGCCGCTCCTTCCGCGCTCTCCATCTGGATCCGCACCTCCCCGCCATCTCCGATAGAGTCCGCGTCTGTTTTCTGGACGGCTTCGCCGGTCGGCGGTGGCGCGGCTTCCGCACGGGAGGCGAGGGGATGCAAGACGAGTTGGCGCAGCTCATGGCTGCGCTCAGGGATTCCAGGGATTTCGAGACCGCGGCGGCGGCGACGTTACGTCGGATGCTGGCCGTGGCGGACGCCGCGGTGGCGTCCAGCCGTTACGCGGGGCGGGCCCGGGTCCTGCGCGGCATCGTCCACCTGCGCCCCGGAGAGGCGTACCGGCGGCTGGCGGCGCTGGACGTGGGCGCGCGCGAGGTCACGGACGCGGGCGTCGGGGACGCCCTTCTTCACCTCCGCCACGGCGTGGCGCGCGGTGGTGGAGCACCGGTGCGCGGTGTCCATCGACGTGAACATCGGCACGGTGCAGCCGCACGCTCCGGACGCGCCGGTGACGGGCGACCCGGGCCTCGCGGGCTTCCACAGCAACGAGAGCAAGCAGCGCTTCCTGGGCCGTCACGCGACGCACGTGTGCGTGCTGCCCCTGCGCACGCCCTCGGGCATGGAGGGCATGATCTCCCTGGAGGCGGACTGCCTGGCCGCCATGGGGCAGGAGTTCGTCTGGCGCGACGCCGGGGACCTGCTCCAGCTGCTCACGGACATCGCCGCGCCGTACCTCACCGCGCTGCCGCAGCGGCCGGTGGCCACGCCGGAGGTGGACGAGTTCCTCCCCGTGGTGGGCCGCTCCATGGCGGAGCTGTTGCCCATCCTCCGGACCTTCGCGCTCCAGGACGAGACCATCCTCGTGAGCGGCGCCACGGGCGCGGGCAAGTCGCGCCTGGCGCGCTGGTGTCATGAGCGCTCCGGCCGCCGGGGCAAGCCCTTCGAGACGCTGGACCTGGTGACGGTGCCGGAGGACCTCCAGATGGCGGAGCTCTTCGGCTGGAAGAAGGGCGCCTTCACCGGCGCGGTGCGCGACGCGCCGGGCGTGGTGGCCCGCTCGGACGGCGGCACGCTGTTCATCGACGAAATCGACAAGCTGTCGCTCAAGGCGCAGGCGGGCCTGCTGCACCTCCTGGAGTCGCGCAGCTACCGGCCGCTGGGCGAGGGCACCGGCGAGAAGCTCGCGGACGTGCGCTTCATCATCGGCACCAACGCGGACCTGCACGCGCAGGTGCGCGCCGGACGCTTCCGCGAGGACCTGTACTACCGCGTGAACGTGCTGCCGGTGCGCATGCCGCCCCTGCAGGACCGGCAGGATGAGATTCCCCTCTGGGCGCGGTACATGGTGAACCGCCGTCACCGCGAGCGGCTGCCGGAGGGCTCCGCGCGGCTGGCCCCGGAGGCGGAGGTCCTGCTGACCACCAGCACCTGGCCGGGCAACCTGCGGCAGCTCGACAACATCGTGCGGCGTGCGTACACGCTGGCGATGGTGGAGCACGCGGGCAGCACGGGCGACCTCGTGTTGCAGCAGAAGCACGTGGCCCGCGCGCTGGACTACGAGCAGTCCCCCGGGGGCCGTCCGCTGCCGGAGGCGCTGCGGGCCGCGGCGCAGGCCTTCGTCGGTGAGGCGCGCAGGCGCGGCGCGCCGCTGGACCTGGACTACGCGGACGGCTTCCGCGGACTGGTGCTGGGCCTGGCCATCCGCCAGGTGGGCCGCGACGAGGCCTTCCGCCTGCTGGGCCGCGAGAGCCTGGTGAAGAACCGCAACCACCACAAGGCGCTCAAGCGCGAGCTGGAGAAGGTGGACGTCCTCTACAAGGCGCTGGGCGAGGAGGGCTCGCCCTTCTCCGACCTGCTGGAGAACGAGGACGCGGACTGACGCGCCGGCGCGCCCGGGAGACCGGGGCGCCCGTGGGGCCTTCAGCGGAGGGCGCTGCCCAGCTGCTGGTAGTTCTCGTCGCGCAGGCCCACCAGCACGCTGGTGCCGTTCTCCATCACGCGCAGTTCGCCGAAGCGCGCGTGCGCGTAGCGCTCCTGGTGGCCCTCCTGGAAGTAGAAGGCCTCCGCCCCCAGGCGCATCTGCGAGTTGCGGATGCGGAAGCGCACGCGCACCTCGCCGGGCGCGAGCGCGGTGCCCGGCGTGTCGTAGCGCACGAACTCGCCCACGTTGTGCTCATCCAGGCGCACCACCACGTTGCCGTCCTCGTGGGGCTGCTCGCGGCCCTCGCGCCAGCCCTGGTTGATGGCGTAGTCGAGCACCATGTAGTCGCCCTGGAGGAGCGAGCGTGGATCCACCGGGGCCAGCCGCAGCAGCACCGGCTGCCCCCGCGCCAGCACGGTCTCCTTCTGCACGACGAGGAAGGCGAGCGCGGCGAACACCAGCGCGAGCCCTCCGAAGATGACGGCGCCGCGTTTCATCGGGCCTCCGCGAGCACGGCGGCTTCACGCCGCAGGAAGAACTGCCGCACCCCCAGCAGCACCAGCCCGCTGCCCACCAGCGCGAGCGCCTTGGCCAAGAGCGTGATGTGCAGGTCGTAGTAGTAGTACGCGCCGAACGTCAGCAGGAACGCCACCGCCAGCCCCAGCATCACGCGGCTGCGGCGGTGGAAGCCGAGCGTCAGCATCAGGGCCGCCACGAGCACGCCCGGCGTGTTCAGCGTCATCACCGTGAGCAGCGCGAGCGCGCAGACCGCCGGAATCCAGACGCGCTTCTCGTGCTCCAGGCCCAGCTCGCGCAGCACCCGCCATCCCGTCACCCCCGCGATGAGCGCGAGCAGGAGGGAGAGGTACGCGCTCGGCACGAACTCGCTCTCGAAGCGGAAGACGTAGTGGAAGCCCTCCTGCGCGTTCTCGAAGCTGCGGAACAGCAGCCACCCCGGGACCGCGCACGCGAGCGCGAAGGCGATGGGCCCCACCCGGGCACCCAGCGGCCCGCGCCGCAGCTGGGGCTCGAAGAGCAGGAGGCCCGCGAGCGCCGCGGCGCACACGAGCATCCACGCGTCCACGCCCGCGCCACCGACCCACTCGAGCGCCATCATGCCGACGGACACGCAGAGGCCCACGGCCGCCAGGAAGTAGAGGATGAGGTCCGGGAACACGGCGAGCAGCGCGAGGGACGCCACCATCCCCGCGAACTCGAGGGTGAGGGTGGCTTGATCCAGCTGCCCCAGCCCCATGAGGAACGAGCCCACGCCCGCCAGGCACAGGGCCAGGGAGAGCTGCTCCATGAAGGGCCCCTGTGTGCTCCGGCGCAGGAACACCGCCGCCACCGCCAGCACGAGCCCCAGGCCGGTGAGCGCCACCTCTTCCTTCCACAGGCCCACGCACGCGAAGAAGCTGAGCAGGAAGGCGGCGGACATCCACGCGCCAGCGCCCGCCAGCGCCTTCACGAACCAGGGCGATGCTCCCAGCGTCTTCTGACGGATCTCCAGGGCGGTGCGGGCGCGAGCGTCCACCTCCGCGTCCACGTGGCCCTCGGCCTTGAGCCCCGCCAGCACGTCTTGAATCGTCGGTCGCAGGGCCATGGTCAGGTCTCCTCCGAAACGCCCGTGGCCTGCGACTCGTGGCGCAGCCAGTACACCGCGAGCCCCACCTCGCCAATGAGCACCAGGGGCAGGATGAAGAGGGTCAGCTCCTCGGCGCGCGTCACCTCGAAGAGGAAGTAGCCCACCGCCGTGGTGACGAGCGTGATGACGCACACCGCGCCCACGGTGAGCAGGAACAGCTCGCCATGCAGGTGCCGGTGCAGGGCGTAGATGGCGACGAGCGCTCCCAGCACCAGCGGCAGCGACACGCCGACGACGAGCGTGCGGTCGTGCCTGCTGACGATGAACAGGATGCCCAGGCCCACCAGCGGCGTCAGCGCCATGAGCGACAGGACACGGGGCATCCACCGCCCCCGGAGCCAGGCCACCTTCTGGTTGGCGAAGTGCTCATACGTGGCCCAGGCGAACCCGTTGAGCAGCCCCAGCACCAGCGCCAGCCCCTCCTCATGCGAGCCGAGGTGCGCCATGCGCTGGCCCCAGAAGAGGATGACGCCCGTGTTCACGAGCACGAGCTGGAGCATCCACAGCGGCGTGAAGCGCGCCAGCGCCACCCACGGCAGGATGAGCACGCCCCAGCCGATGAACAGCTCATACGGATCCGCGCCCGTCTGGTACGCCTGCCCGTACACGGCGAGCAGCGGGCCCACCAGCACCGCGGCCGCCAGCAGCGCGAACTGCCCCGCGGGCCGGTCCCCTAGCCGCCATGCGCCCACGGCCGCACCGGCGATGCCCAGCGACACGAGGCCCAGCTTCGCGAAGCGCCCCAGCTCCGCCCAGTTGAAGGCGAAGAAGTACACCACGCCCGCCAGCACCAGCAGCGAGCCCAGGGCCATCAGCGTCGTGGACAGGAACGCGCGCCACGCGGGCCGAGCGGGCGTGGCGACCGCCAGGTGCAGCGCGCGCCCGTACGCGTCCGGAGCCAGGATTCCGGCGTCCGCCAGCGCGTGCAGCCGCTCCGGCGTCGCCTCCAAGTCGAGGAAGTCTTTCGGCACGGCGGAGGACTGTACCCGGTTCAGGTGACGCCGGGGACGCCGCGCCCGCTCACGGACCGGAGCGCTCCGCGTCCAGGAAGGCCTTCAGCTCGGGGAGCACGCGCTCGGGATGCTCCAGCTGCGGACTGTGTCCGCACTCCACGCGCAGCACGCGGGCCTGGGGAAGCGCCCGCGCGGCCTCGTCCGCCAGGGAGACGGGCAGCGTCTCGTCGCGCTCACCCCAAACGAGCAGCACGGGGACCTTCACCTCGCCCAGCCGCTGGCGGCGGTGGAACACCGGGCCCGTCAGCGGCACCAGCGCGTTGAAGGCCTGCGCGGCTTCGGGCCTCCCGCCGGGCACGCTCAGCAGCTCGTAGCCCAGCGCGCCCAGCTTCTCTCCCAGCGGCGTGGGCGGGGGCGGCAGCATCCGCGCCATCGCCCACGGCCCCAGGTTGCGCGCCAGCCGCTCCGGCCCCGCGCGGAAGAAGAGGCGCGACGGCCCGGGCATCTCCGGCCCCAGCCCCATCGCGTCCACCAGCACCAGCCGCTCCACCGGCACCGTCCCGCGCAGCGCCAGCTCCAGCGCCACCAGCCCGCCCAGCGAGTGGCCGACCACGGACACCGGCCCTGGCGCCACCATCCCCAGGGCCTCCTCCACCGGCCCGGTGAAGAAGCGCACCGCGTCCTCCGCCGACCGCACGCGCACGTCCGCCGGGGTGGACTGTCCGAAGCCGGGCAGGTCCAGGGCCAGCACCCGGTGGTGCCGGGCCAGCACTGTCAGGTACGGGAACCAGTGGGTCGCCGCGTTCCCACGCCCGTGGAGGAAGACGACCGTGGATCGCGCGCCGTCCCCGGGGCCGGGGGCCCCCTCCAGAATCCGCACCGCGCCGCCCCCGGGGAGCCAGTGCACCTGGGGCTCCACGGCGGGGGCCAGCTGGGCCAGG
>NZ_JBKGHJ010000889.1:0-1893 GCF_046520365.1 Corallococcus sp. 4LFB | reverse complement strand
TGGGGCGGGGCTTCTCGCTGGTGGCGGCGGAGATGCGCCGGCTGGCGGAGAACGTCATCCGCTCCACGAAGGAGATTGAAGGCCTCATCGGGGAGATCCGCGACGCGACCAACGGCGCGGTGATGGCCACGGAGGCGGGCCTGAAGACGACGGAGCTGGGCACGCTCCTGGCGGCGCAGGTGGACGACAGCCTGGGCCTCATCCTGGAGCTGGCGCGGCAGACGTCGCACGCGGTGCGCAGCATCTCGCTGGCGACGCTGCAGCAGCAGACGGGCACGGATCAGCTCGCGGCGGCCATGGGCGACATCCTGCGCGTCACCGAGCAGAACGCCGCGGCTACCAAGCAGATGGTGGCGGCCAACGCGGACCTGTCCGCCCTGGCGGCGGACCTGCAGCACGTGGTGCAGCGCTTCCATGTAGAGCCCGTGTCCGGCGGCGAACCCGCCGCGGCTCCCGGCGCGTCCGGCGCGACGGGAGGGGCGTGACATGGCCCTCCCTTCACAGGAGGCCCCCCGCCGGGCCGACTTCAGCCGGCAGCTGATGTTCCCCGTGCCGCTGGCGAACCTGGTGGGCTCCACGCTGGGGCTGCACTTCGCGTCGCTCGTGGTGGACGACGCGCGGCTGCGGCTGGGCGCGCTGGTCAGCCTGGTGGTGGGCGTGAGCGCGCTGCACATGCTCCTGGGCGCGGGCGTGTCCCTGCGCCGCTTCCCCCGGCTGCGGGCCCTGGAGCGCGGGGCCCTGTCGCCCACGTCCGAGCACCTGGCGCTGGCCGTGGGCGAGGTGGCGCGCGCGCCGGGCGAGGCGTTCTTCCGCTCGCTGGGGTTGTGGGGGCTGACCACCGGCGTGGTGGCGCTGACGCTCTGGTCGGTGATGGAGCTGCCGGGGGGCGTCACCCTGCGGGTCGCGGGGCTGGGGGCGCTGTTCGGCCCGCTCACGTCGCTGCTCGTGTACGGGCTCGTCACGCTGAGGGCGCGGCGCGGCGTGCTGTGGGTGGCGGAGCAGGGGCTGTCACATGCGCAGGTCATCGCCGCGCTGCCCCGGCGCTCGCGCATCCGCACGCGGCTGGTGGCCTTCACCGCCATCTGCGTGGTGACGCCCGCGGTGATGTGCGCGCAGGTCGTCACTGCGCTGACGGACCGCCTCTTCTCGCGCTTGCTGGAGGCGGGCAGTCCGGACGCGCAGGGCGTGCTGGTGGACGCGCTGCGGCTGGACGCGTTCACGTCCAGCGCGCTGCTGTGCGCGGTGGTGTTCGGCCTGGCGCTCGCCACGGCGTACCTGGGCGGGACGCTGCTGGGGCGGCCCATGCGGGAGCTGTCCGGCGAGGCGCGCCGCATCGCCGCGGGTGACCTGGCCAGCCCCCGGCTGGTGCCCGCGGAGGACGAGGTGTGGGCGGTGTCCGCGGCCTTCACCACGATGCGCACGCACCTGGCGGACGTGCTCGCGGAGCTGCAGCGCGCGGGCTCGCAGATTTCGGCCACCACGGAGGAGATCCTCAGCACGTCCGGGCGCTACGAGGCGGGCGCTGCGGAGCAGGCCAGCAGCCTGGATGAGACGAGCGCCACCACGGAGGAGCTGGCGCGCTCGGCGAAGCAGATCGCGGAGAACGCGAGCTCGGTGGCGGAGATCGCCCAGCGCACGCTGGCGGCGGCCCAGGCGGACAGCGCAGCGCGGAGTCGTTCCTGGACGCCATGTCGCGCATGCGCCAGGACAACCAGGCCATTGGCTCGGCGGTGGCGCGGCTCAACAAACGCGTGCAGCAGATTGGAAAAATCGTCGAGTTCATCAACGGCGTCGCGGACAAGTCCGACCTGCTGGCGCTCAACGCCGAACTGGAGGGCACGAAGGCGGGCGAGGTGGGGCGGGGCTTCTCGCTGGTGGCGGCGGAGATGCGCC
>NZ_JBKGHJ010000888.1:0-1893 GCF_046520365.1 Corallococcus sp. 4LFB | reverse complement strand
TGGGCCTGCCGGGGGATGTGGAGCCCGTGATGGTGTTCCCCTGGTACGGGAACCCGAAGCCCGTGCCTCCGCTGCGGCAGCTACCGGCGGGGAGGTTCGAGAAGCACCACATCTTCCCGCAGGCGCGGGACCTTGCTGAGTGGTTCAAGGATCGAGGCGTCGATATCCATCAGTACACGATCCCCATCCCCGTACACATCCACCGGCGCATTCACAGCGGTGGACCCAGTGGGGGCATGTGGAATGAAGCCTGGCGCGAGTTCAGCAGGGCGAACAGGTTCGCCAAGCCTCCAGAAATCTTCAAACACGCTGGGGAACTCATCTATCGGTTTCAGCTGTTGGGTGGTCCCATCGAGCGGTACAACTGACCTCCAGCGATTCGATTCCAGAGACCATGACCCGCTTCTTTGAGCTTCGTCGCGACAAAGCAGTCTGGAACTTCTTCAAGGGGGATTTCGATGCCGCACCGAAGTGGGGCCTGCCTGGCATCAAGGATTGCCCAGGATGTGGCGCCACCTGGTCCACCTGGGGCGACCATTACCCTGCGGTAGACCTGTCGGATCTTCCCGAACGAGGCGAGTTCGAGGAATCCAGGCCCGAATCCTTTCACGAGTTCGCACGTCTCCGGGAACTCGTGCGCCCCCTGGCGCCCCCAGGCTCCGAGCTTGCCCCCGGAACGAGCTTCGGCCCGTTGGAAGGTCGTGCATGGGGGCAATTCGCTCCCTTCTCGGGGCTGGAAAAATGCTGGATCCTCATTCGCCGAGACGCCTTCGACAGCCTTCAGGCCGCGGGCATCCGAGGGCTGCTCGGGTGCAAGACAGAGCTGCGGTTCCGGCAGAAGACGCCTCCGGAGATCCTCGAGCTTCAACTCGAACTGCGCGGCCGGATGCACCGTGACTGCCTTCCGCCCGACCTTGCACCGCCCTGTCCTACCTGCGGACGCGTAGGCCTTCGCCTTCCGGAGGACCTCATCCTCGACGGAGCCTCCCTGCCCACGGACCTGGACCTCTTCCGCCTGGGCGACTACGGCACCGTCCTCATCGGCACGGACCGCTTCAAGGACGCGGTGGAGCAGGGTGGGTGGACGGGCATCTCCTTCCGCGAACTGCCTGTGCGCTCCTGAGGCTCCTGTTACTTGATGGCGCGGACCGCCGTGTCCGTGGCCTTCAGGTCGAATGCTTCCGGGTCGAAGGAACCGCCGACCCACTCCAGCAGCTCTTCGTGCTCCTCGTGCTCTGGATCTCGAAGTGCCTCAAGCAGGTTTTCATAGCCAGGGGCACCACCGCAGTCGTCGGGCGGAGCAGCGCGTGCTCCAGCAGTACAGGCGGGATAGCGCCGGCCTGATTCAGGGGGCTGCACCTTCTTGACGCGGATGCGATGCACCCAGTCGTCACCGAAGTCGTAGGTGTAGCCAAAGACACTGCGAGCACGCGGGCCGAGATCCGCGACGGTGTACTTGCGCTCATCCAACAGCGGTGGGCCGCCAAAGCTGAAGTCCTCGGCATCCCCCTTGGCCAGATGTCCGTACCGTTGCCGTGAGACATCCTCGAACATGTGCATGTGGCTGTTGGTCCAGCCGAAGGCTGCTTGCAGGATGGCGTGCAACTTCGAGAGTGGCGTGTCGCTTCGGACATGAAGCTCTCGCCAGATGGCAGGGGCGATCTCCACCAACTCAACGTGCAGCACGTGAATCGATGGCTCGGCGGTCGTCTTCTTTCGGGTGGCCATGCGTGGAGACGTCGTAACCGCCCGTGCCATGAAGCGAAATCGTCCCAACACCGGATGGAATGAAGTGCGTTGAGAATGGCACGGTCCATTAGGCTTTCAGCATGAGGAAAAGCCTGACGTTCTGTGCGCTGGTGCTGTGGATGGCGGCGTGCGCGTCCAGCACGC
>NZ_JBKGHJ010000887.1:0-1895 GCF_046520365.1 Corallococcus sp. 4LFB | reverse complement strand
GCGCCAGCGTCCGCACCGTCTCCTCGAAGGTGTCCCCGTCCAGCGCCACGGGCCGCGTGTCCGTGCGCGGCGTGTACTCACGCGCCCGGCCTTCTCCCGTGTCCAACCGCAGCGTCCGTGACGTCGCGCAGCCTGTCGCCAACAGCGCCCACAGCACGCACAGCCAGCGGAGTGACATGGACTGCCTCCTGATTTCGTCGGCTACACCACGGACTGGCGCCAGGCTCGGGACAGGTGACCGGGGTGGGACTGGTTGAAGCGGTGGAGCAGTTCCTCCCGGCCGTGCTCCAGCAGGTACGTGAGTTCCCGGGGCATGAGTGTCTTCACGGTGACCAGCCGGACCTGTCCGTCCGGCATCGTGAAGTGGGTGGGGAGCGTGGGCGTGTCCATGCCCAGGAGCACGGCGACGCGGCCGTCCTTGGTCAGGAGCGGTTCGGGCATGTGCTCTCCGTCCACCTCCATGGAGAGGAGGCCCGTCCTCGCGGGTTCGCGCAGGTGTTCGTGGCCCACGAGTTCGTTGCCGATGCGTTCCAGCAGCGTCACGGGCCATCTGGCCTGGGGCTCGTCGGTTTCGAGCGCTAGCTCCAGACCGAAACCCACGGAAGGTTCCATGGCATCGACGAAGAAGTCGGAGAGGCCGTCCGTCACGAAGAGGGTGCGTCCTTCGGGGCGGTGGATGACGCGCCAGACCTGGCGCTTCGCGGGCCAGCCTCCTCCGACGACGATGGGGAGGATGGCTTCTTCATCCAACGTGCCCAGGGTGCGCCAGAACGCTGTGCGGGCGGTTTCGGTACGCTCGTAGAGAGCCTGGAGCTTGCGGTTGTGTGCGCGCTCCTCGGGGCTGACAGGGCTGGGCCCCGTGACTTCCTCAAACCTTATCCCCGTGACTCCAGCACGCTCCACCGTATCTTTGATGTCCTCAGAGACGATGAGCGCAACGGTCCATCCCCAGGGTCGGAAGACCTTGGCATCGCCGACCTTCGCCGGATCGATGCGCATGCGGGAGACAGCCCTATACGTTCCCACCTTGTCGGGTTGTCCATCTTCCGGATGCCAGAACTGAACCTCGCCGGAGCGCTCATCATCGATACATCGGATGTTCCGTGTCGCGACGAGGATGAAGTACGGCTCAATCTGTCCCTCGACCTCGACAGGAATGACCTGCACGTCATTCGGTGCCAGTTCGCTGAAGATGTTCGCGACCCGCCGGCGAACAACAGGGGCCCCACCCACGCTCGTCGTCGCGTAATCCAGGAGCGCGCCTGGATGAGAGATGGGAATCCTGAGGTGCTCCTTGATCTGGACAGGACATCCATCCGCGAACTGCCAGATGTCGTCGATCTCCTGTCCCTGGGAGTTCGTCGCCTCGCCTGGCAGCCAGCGATCCTGGATGTCCATGTCGTCCAGCAGCTCGAAGTACCGCATCGTCATCTGCTCCATCCGTCAGTTGCGAACAACCCAGCCATGAAGGTCTGTGCCTTGCCGCAAAATCTCCCGTCCCAGGTTTTGGAGTTCCCTCGTCAGGGCGCTTCGACATTGGGCAATGCTCTGACATCTTCCCAGGGCCGTCTTCAATCTCTTGAGGATGGCCTCATGGTACTCCCGAGGATGCGGGCCTTTATGACCGGCAACACGAACTGTGTTCACCTCGTCATCCAGGGACATCCCCGCACGGTCGAAGAGTTCCTGAAACTTGGGTGACCAGGGGCCACCATCGCGCGTCGCTTCCCACCACTTGTTCGTGGCGATGTGATGCACGCGGACTTCGACGGGCACCGGGACGTTCGGCCCCTTCGCGGACATCGCCACCGCGTTGGGCGCCAGTGCGAGCGTCACCTCTCCGCTCGCGGACACCGCGACCGCTGAGACCTCCGCCGCGGCCACCAGCCGGAAGC
>NZ_JBKGHJ010000886.1:0-1897 GCF_046520365.1 Corallococcus sp. 4LFB | reverse complement strand
GCTGCTCGCTGGGGCACCCGCTGTCGTGGATCACCCAGTATGGCCGCGAGGCCCCGCTCACGGAAGGCGACCTGGGAGGGCAGGGGACCCGGGGAGGTGCTGACCCGGACGCCGCTGCACGCCGCGCGCGTGGAGTGGCCCGCGCTGCCCGGAGTGCCGGCGCGCGGGGTGGATGCCCCGCTGCCGCCGGACATGCTGCGCACGCTGGAGCTGCTGCGCGCGGCGGGGTGAACGCCCGCGCTACTTGTACGGCTCCAGCCGGAACGTGTTGGACTCGCCCGTCACCCCGAAGGCGTCCACGGCGTTGAGGTGCACGTTGCCGGCGGGCGCGTCCATGATGATGATCGCGTTGCACACGCCGCTGTCGCAGGGGCCGAGCTTGGCGGGCTGCACGGTGCCGCGTGAGGCGATCAACTCCAACGAGCCCTGGAAGTGCCCGGCCCGCGGCCCCTGGGCGTGCACCGTGATGGGGAAGGCCGTCCGGCTGATGCGCGTGCCTTCGATGGGGTCGAAGACGTAGGCCGTGACGTCGCCCTCGCGCATCGGATCCTCCGCGCCGGGCCCCGCGTCCTCGGGCTCGCCACCGTCACCGACCCCGCCGTCGAAGTCCTTGACGATGGGGCCCGCGTCCGTGGCCATCAGCACGCCGCCGTCCTCGAGCATGAGGGGCGGCTCCCCTTCTCCCTGCCCCGGCGGGCGCAGGGTGAGGGCGTCCTTGGAGACCGCCTCGCGACCGTCTTCCAGCCGCAGCCGCACCGCGTGCGTGCCCGCGCCCAGGCCCTGGGGCACCGTGGCGGTGGCGACGCCGGTCGGGTCGAAGCGCGTCACCGTCGCTTCCTCTTCGTCCACCCAGATGCGGCCTGGACCCATGCGCGCATCCACCTTCTCCGCGCCGTAGTCCACCGTCATGGCGTAGCGCGCGTCGAACCGGATGGTGATGGCGTCGTCCTTCGTGTTCACCGGCAGCGTCGCGGGCTCCACCGCGACGATGGTGGGCTGGGGCAGCGACTCCGGGGCGCCCGCGCAGGCCCACGCCAGCACCGCCATCCCCACCATGCCCCGGCCCGCGCGCTTCACGGAACGAACCTCAGCCCCGCGGACACGGACAGGCCGCCCAGTTCGGCGCGAAGTGACGGCGTCTCCACGGGCGCCAATGCTCCGCGCACCTCCGTGAGGAGGCTCCAGCGGCCCAACTGATAAGCGCCCTGCGCGGCCAGGAATCCCATGGCGCGCACTCTGCGCTCATCCACGGCGGCAGGAAAGACATCCCCGGCCCCAATGCCTTGCGTTGAAAGGTGATGACTCAATGCCAGCACACCGCCGCCTGCACGGCCGTCCAGTTGGAAGGAGCCCCGTTGAAAAAGAGTGACCCGCGCGGACAACAGCAGGGGCATCCCCCACACGCGTGAGTGCACCTGCGTGGCCTCCTGATGTCCGTCCAGGCTCGCGTGGCGCAGTCCCAACTCCGCCTCCGCCGCCACGCGCCTGCGCCACACCGGCAGCGGCACGGACACGCCCAACCCCAGCAGCGGTCCCCCATTGGCGCCGCTCGCGAACGCCGCGCCGCCCAGGAGGAACAGCGACGGCAGCCTCGATATCGGGATCCAGCCTCCGAGTCCCGGGTAGGGGTGGGCGTCGGCCGGGATCAGCACCCGCGGCTCCGCCCTGGGGGCGGCGGGCTTCACCGCGCCCTGGAGCCGCACCGCGTCCTCGGAGGGGGCATCCTTCCAGCGCACGGTGACGGACACCTCCGTCGCCTTCGCGCGCGGACGCACCGTGTAGCGCGCGCGCTCCGGAGCTACCGGCGCCACGGTGGCGCCCTCCGCGACCACGTCCAGCGCCGAGGGGGAAATCCGCTCCTCCGTGCCCGCGATGATCAACCATCCGCCCTCCGCGG
>NZ_JBKGHJ010000885.1:0-1909 GCF_046520365.1 Corallococcus sp. 4LFB | reverse complement strand
CCGTGGGCGCGGCCCAGGCGGAAGCTCCACGCGATGTCGGAGGGCAGCAGGTCCGTGCGGCCGAAGACGGGCGCCCACGCGAGCACGTCCACGTGGTCGCAGCTGGAGAGCGCCTTGCGCAGCGCCTCCGGCACCAGCCGGGACGAGTCCGCGCGGGCGAAGGGCTCCTTGCGCGTGTCGTCGTAGTGCCCCTTCACCTCGCCCTGGGGGCCCAGCGCCACCAGCACGGTGCGCTCGGCGTGGACGCTGGCGGCCAGCGCGCACCGCGTGGGCACGGGCGTGTCCAGCTGCGCGGCCATCAGCTCCACCACCTTGGGGAACTCACCCGCGCGGCCCGCGTCCACCGCGAGCGACGAATAGCTGAGCGCCCAGGACTCGCGCCCCAGCGCGTCGCCGCGCGGCAGGGCGTCCGCCGCGGCGATGGCGCCGCGCAGGTGGAGCTGGCCCTTCTGGCGGTCGCGGTCCAGGTGGAAGCGGCCCTCCAGGTAGTCCGCGTAGACGCGGTCCCCGCCCTGCACCACCGGGCCCGTCAGCGCGTTGGCCGTCACGCGGGACAGCCACTCCAGGTCGTTGGGGCCGGAGCTGGAGCGCGTCAGCTCCGCGAGCGTGGCGCCGAACACCAGCTCCATGGGGTTGTCCGCGCAGGCGGCGGCGACGTCCAGCTCCCGCCGCGCGTCCTGGGGCCGCAGGTCCAGGTAGTGCAGGTGCGCCAGCTGCACGTGGGGCCACGCGCAGCTGCGCGTGGGGCCGCGCGCCATCCACTCCTCCAGATAGGCGCGGGCGCTGCCCAGGTCGTTGCGCGAGCGCGCCACCTGGCTCAGCACCTCCAGCACGTTGAACTCCAGCTCCCACTCGCGCAGCTGCCGCGCGCCGGCCCAGAGCACGCGCGCGTGCTGCTCGGACTCCGTCACGCGCTGCATGTCGTAATAGAAGATGGCCAGCCGCTTCTCCAGCTCCAGGCAGCGCACCGACAGGCCATTCTCGCGGCAGCGCTGGAGCGCCCCGAAGAGCCGCTGCTCGGCCTTCCACCACGCGCCGTCGGCGATCTCCTTGAGGGCCTGGTCGCGGTCCGCGACGTAGGTGAACCAGGGGTCCTCCAGCCGCTTGATGCGCTCCAGCGTGTCCTTCAGGTGGGACAGGGTCCCCTTGCGCGTGCGCAGGAGGGCGCCCAGGTAGATGTCCTCGTCGCCGGACAGGCGCGCCCGGTCCAGCAGCGCCTCCGGGACGGCGTGGCCCTCGCGCAGCGACTCCGCGTACTGCCGCGCCAGGTCCGCGCGGCGGGAGAAGTCGCGCTTCGCCACGCGCTGCACGTAGTCCCCGAGCACGCTGCCGCCGTGCACCCGGTCCAGCTCCTTCGCCAGCGGCAGGAGCGCCAGCACGCGCTCCCTGGACGGCGCGGCGCGCACGGCCTCATAGAAGACGCCGCGCACCGTCCCCGGGAGCTGACGGGCCGCGTCCATGGGCAGCGGCGCCTTCGGGTCCTCCACCAGGGCCATCGTCGCTTCGCGCGCGGCCTTCCACTGACGCTGGCGCTCCAGCGTGGCCTCGCGCAGGGCCAGCGCCTGGGCGTGGGCCTCACGTCCCCAGCCCTGCTCGTTGCGCTTCGCCACCTGCTCGAACAGCTCCGACGCGCGCAGCGTCAGCCCCATCTCCCGGAACACCAGCGCGCGGTTCCACAGCGCCTGCATCAGGCCGGGCTTCGCGGCCAGCGCGCCGTCCAGCAGGCGCAGCGCGCGCTCATGGTCTCCCCGGGCGAGCGCCACCGCCGCCAGGTCGCTGTCGCGCTCCGGCGAGGCCGGCAGGCGCTCCAGGAAGGACGCCGCCTGGTTCCACTCGCCCTCCAGGGCATAGGCCGCCGCGATGCCGCCCCAGTCCTCCCGGGCCTCCATGCGGGCGAGCGGGCCCAGGG
>NZ_JBKGHJ010000884.1:0-1909 GCF_046520365.1 Corallococcus sp. 4LFB | reverse complement strand
AAGAACAGGTCCTCCGCCCCCAGGTTCTGGGCCGCCCACGTGCGCCAGCCGGGCAGAGGCTTGCCGGGCGCGGGCTGCAGGCCGGTGACGGTGAAGCCGCCGGCCGTGAAGGCGCGCGCCAGGCCCACCAGCGTCGCGCCCGTGCCGAAGCCGCACACCACGTGCTTCACCGTGGGGAAGCGCTCGCGCACCTGCGCGCGGAGCCCCGCCGCCCACGCCTCCACGCACGAAACCAGGGCGCGGTTGGTGAGCTGCCGGGGCCAGCACCAGCCGTCGCGCTCCAGCGCCATGGCCTGGTGGAACATGTCCGCCATGGAGCCCGCCTGGCGCACCTGCCCCTGGAAGCCGTGCGCGCGCAGGTACGTCTCACCCGCCGCGTCCGTCACGGCCACCATGGCAGGCCCCGCTCGCGGCCCAGGACGTCCAGCGCCAGCGCGCTCGACGCACCGGACAGCTCCACCAGCCCGCGCGAGCCCGGCGGCATCGCGGCCAGGTAGCGCGCGAAGGTGAGGTACTTGAGGCTGCCGGACGGCTGCGCCCCACCCCACAGCACCACCGGCCCGCCCGCACGCGGACGTGACAGGGAAAACACTCCACGCATGGTCGCCCCCTGGCGCGAACCACCTTGCGCGCCCGACACGCCCCGGAGTCTTCCGGTGGGATGGCTTGCGAGGCCATCGCCCCCGGGCCGGGGGGGATGTCCGCCGGTGGACTGCGCGCGAGCCCGGTTATGCTCCGCGCCCATGTCTCAAGCCCCGCGCGTCCGCATCCTCCTGTCGGAGACCTACAACCCCTGGTTCAACCTCGCGACCGAGGACTGGATCTTCCGCGAGCTGGACCCCGCCACCCAGACGCTCTTCCTCTGGCGCAACGACAACACCGTCGTCATCGGCCGCAACCAGAACCCGTGGTCCGAGTGCAACCTCACGCGCATGGAGGAGGACCAGGTCTTCCTCGCGCGGCGCACCAGCGGCGGCGGCGCGGTGTTCCACGACCTGGGCAACACCTGCTTCACGTTCCTGTCCGCGAAGGAGGGCTACAACAAGACGGCGAACGTCACCATCCTGCTGGACGCGCTGTCGCGGCTGGGCGTGAAGGCGCAGGCGTCCGGGCGCAACGACCTGGTGATTCCGCTGGAGGACGGCCCCCGGAAGATCAGCGGCAGCGCGTACCGCGAGACGAAGGACCGCGCCTTCCACCACGGCACGTTCCTCATCCACGCCAACCTGTCGCGGCTGGCCAACTACCTCACGCCGCACCCGAAGAAGCTGGAGTCCAAGGGCAGCGCGTCCGTGCGCTCGCGCGTCATGAACATCCGCGACCTCCAGCCGGAGGCCTCCCATGAAGCGCTGGTGAAGGCGATGATGGGCGCCTTCTGCGACTTCCACGGCGGCACCGCGGAGCCGGAGCTGCTGGAGCCCTCGTTCCTGGAGGGCCAGCCGTCGCTCAAGCGCACCTTCGAGCACTACGCGTCGTGGGACTGGCGCTTCGGCAACGCGCCCCGCTTCAGCCACCAGATGGTGGAGTACCTGTCGTGGGGCTTCTTCGAGGTCCACCTCGACGCGGAGAACGGACACGTCACCCGCGCGCAGGTCTTCTCGGATGCGCTCTACCCGGACCTCGTGCAGGACCTGCGGACGGCGCTCACCGGCAAGCCCCACAGCCGCAACGGGATGCAGCAGGCCGTCGCGGAGGTCCGCGCCCGTCACCCCTCGCAGGAGCGCGAGCTGGGAGAGCTGGAGACGTGGCTGATGGGCCAGGTCGAGGTCTGACCCGGCCCATCCGCCGTCACTTCACTCAGCGGTGGCCACCGCCGTGACCGCCGCCGTGGCCGCCGCCGTTCCCGCCGCCGCGGCTGGAGCCGTGGGACGAACCGCCGCCACGGCCGGAGCCGCCGCCCCAGCCTCAC
>NZ_JBKGHJ010000883.1:0-1913 GCF_046520365.1 Corallococcus sp. 4LFB | reverse complement strand
CTTGGAGGTCGCCTTCTTCGCGGCCCCCGTGCGGCGGGGACGACGCCTTGCGGGCGCCCTTGCGCGCGCCGGAGGAGCGGCGGCGCGACGGCGTGGCGGACGTCGCCTCACCGGCCGACTGCATCGAGTTGGACGACGGGGTTCCGTTCGGGTCCTGCATGTTCGACTCGGCGTGCATCAACAACCTCCAGGGATGACAACACCTGTAGGGTAAGCGCATCCGCCAGAAGTGCACGCATGCCCCACCATGCAGATGCACTCCACTTGACGAATGCACGCGGTGCTACAGCCCGCGCGAGGCCGAAAATCCGGCCTCGGAGCGCACGGCTGTCACGCGGACCGCTACGCCGCGCCCTTGAGGAACGCGGCCAGCTTCTCGTACGCCACGGCCAGGGGAGGGATGGGCGCGCTCTCGTGGAGCTGGTGCGCCTGCGCCGTCTCACCGGGCCCGAAGTTCACCGCGTCCACGCCCCACTCGCCGAAGCGCGCCACGTCCGTCCACGCCTGCTTCGACGCGGCGGGCAGCCCCGTGAGCGCCATCAGCCGCTGGAACAGCGGGTTGCCCGCGGCCACCGGCCCGCTGGGCGACGCGTCCGTGAACTCCACCTCCGCGCGGCCCGCCACCAGCGCCAGCACGTCCTCCTTCGCCTGCGCCACGCTCTTGCCCGGCGCGAAGCGGTAGTTGAGGTTCAGCTCGAACGCCTCCGGCACCACGTTGCGCGCGCGGCCACCCTTGGCCAGCGTGGCGCTGAGGACTTCATAGAAGGGGAAGCCCGCGACGTTCACCTCCACGCGCTCGCGCCCCAAGAGCTCCGTGAGCAGCGGCCCCGCCTTGTGGATGGCGTTCTCCCCCTGCCACGGCCGCGCGGAGTGCGCGCTCTTGCCCGTGAAGCGGACCGTCACCTGCATGCTGCCGACGCAGCCCACCTGCACCACGCCGTCCGTGGGCTCCATGGCGATGCCGAACCTCACGCGGGACAGGTCCGGCCGCTGCGCGTACAGCGGGATGAGGCCGCTCTCCGCGTAGGCGCCCTCCTCGCGCTCGTACAGGAGGAAGGCCACGTTGACGGGCAGCGCGTCGCGCTTCAGGTCCTCCGCCAGCGCCATCATCACCGCGACGCCGCCCTTCATGTCGGACGCGCCCAGCCCGTGCACGCGCTCCCCTTCGATGCGCGGCGCGCGGCCCACGTCCCCGGGGTGCATGGGCACCGTGTCCAGGTGGCCGATGAGCGCCACCGTGGGGCGCGGGTCCTCCAGCGCCCCCAGCAGCAGCGTGTGCCCGACGCGGAAGACCTCCTCGCGGCGGAAGTGCTTCAGCGCCCAGCCTTCCACGTGGTCCGCGATGGGACCCTCGTGGCCAATGGGGCTGTCGATGCGACACAGCTCGAGCGTCGTCTGGGCGAGGCGGGTGGCGAGGTCGGTGGAGGCCATGCGCGCAGCACCATACTCCCCGCCCGCGCCCGGCACACCGTCCCCTCAGGCGCCGCCGTCCACCAGCTCCTCGAAGGACGTGGCGCCCTCCAGCACGGTGAAGCAGATGCACGCGGGGCCCTGCAGCGCGGTGAAGTCGTGCAGCGAGCCGTCCGTCTTCTCCAGCTCGTCGCCGGGCCACACCTCGTGGCCGGTATCCTCGCGGAAGCCGCCCTCCAGCACCAGGTTCCACTCGCGGCCCAGGTGCGCGTGGCGCGGGTAGCGGGCGCCGGGCAGGAGGCGCACGACGGCGGCCATCATCCCCTCGCGCGCTGGCCCCGTCTCCACGGGCATCAGCTCCACGCCCGCCACCGGGCCGGGCATCCAGTGGCTGGCATCCGCCATGGACTCCAGCAGCTCGCGGGCCCGCGCCTCCGTCACGTCCAGGAACGCGGCCACCCTCCCGGCCCAGCGGGCGAAGCGGCCGGGGCCCTCCATCTGGC
>NZ_JBKGHJ010000882.1:0-1915 GCF_046520365.1 Corallococcus sp. 4LFB | reverse complement strand
GCCCAGGCCCTCCTGCGCGCTCGCACCTCCACCGGGCGTCTGGGGCGGCAGCGCCACCAGCCCCAGCACCTCGCGCGCGGAGGCCACCTCCGCCTGGCAGGCCGCGCAGGACTCCAGGTGGGCCTGGAAGCGCGTGGCCTCCTCGCCCTCCAGCGCCTCCGCGGCGTGGAGGCTCGCCTGCTCCTCGTATTCCACGCACGCACCCATCACCGCGTCTCCCCGGCCACGTCGGCCTTCAAGCGTTTCACCGCGTGGTGGAACTGCACCTTCGCGTTGTTCTCCGTGATGCCCAGCGTCTCGGCGATGTCCTTGAAGGGCAGTCCGCCGTCCACCCGCAGCGTCAGCACCTCGCGCTGGCGGCGGGGCAGGGCCAGCACCGCCTGACGCACCCGCTGTCCCCGCTGGGTGCGCTCCAGGGACGCCTCCGCGCCCTCGCCTGGATCCGCCGCCACGTCATCCGTCACCGGCTCCACCAGCACCGGCCGCCACCGCAGCCCCTGGCGCGCGTGGTTCTTCGCCAGGTTGAGCGCCACCCGCACCAGCCACGAACGGAAGGGCGCGGGCGTGGTGGGCGTGAAGCGCGCGAACACCCGTCGTGACGCCTCCAGGGCCCGGAGGAACGCCTGCTGCGTCAGGTCCGCCGCGTCCTCCGCGCTCACGGTGTAGCGGCGCATCAGCGAGAAGACGAGGCCCCGGTGCCGCTCGAAGAGCTGGCCGAACGCCGCCGCGTCCCCCGCGAGGAAGGCCCCGCACAGGGCCTCGTCCGAGAGAGCGCTCACGGCCCCAACGGGCCGCACCAGTCCTAGGACCCGTCCGCTCACAGGGGCTCCAACCCCCCAGGGGGCGGAAGGTTATTTTCCGGCCCGCGTTTCGCCCCGGGGGGCGAGCAGGCGCCGTCCAGTCCGGGGCAGGCGGGCGGGCGCGAAGCCCTCACGCGGAGGCGGAGTCGCTGCCCGGGGCGGGGTGGGCCTGGAGGTACTTCAGCACGTCGTCCAGGTGGCGGTAGACGCGCACCTCGTGGTGGATGACGTGCTCGACGGTGCCGTCCGCGCCGATGATGAAGGTGACGCGCCGGTCGATGTTGAGGACGGGCCACAGCACGCCCCATGCGCGGCTGATCCGCCGCTCGTCGTCCCCCAGCAGGGCGAAGTGGATGCCCTCCTGCTGGGCGAAGTCGCACTGGGTGGTGAGCGTGTCCACGGAGACGCCGACCAGCTCCGCGCCCAGCTCGCGGATCCGCTCGTGGTTGTCCCGGAACGCCCTGTTCTCGATGGTGCAGCCCACGGTGAAGGCGCGCGGGAAGAAGAAGAGCACGACGCGCCGGCCTCGCAGCTCCGACAACCGCACGCTCTGACCATGGCAGTCGGTCGCGACGAAGTCAGGTGCGAGGTCTCCGACGGCAATCATTTGATGCGCGCTCCATCCCGACGGCGGGGCCGTCCTTCCCCTACCACGTTTTCCCCGCCATCCCATGCCGCGCCGCGCCGGGTGTCCCCTCCCTGGGGAATCTGGCAAGGTGCCCCGCCGTGTCGCCTGCCTTGACGGACCCCGCCTCCCCCGCCTTCCTCGATGCCCTGGCCCGTGGCCTGGGCGTGACCCGGGTTGCCCGGGTCACCGGCCTGGACCGCACCGGCGTGGAGGTCGCCTGCGCGGTGCGTCCGGGGGGACACGTGCTCCAGGTGTGCAATGGCAAGGGGCTCACCTTCGAGGCCGCGGCCCGGGGCGCGCTCTTCGAGACGGCGGAGCTGTGGGCGGCGGAGACGGTCCGGCCGGAGCGGCTGCGCTGGGGCTCCCAGGCGGAGCTGGAGCGGACAGGCGACCCGGCCTGGGGTGTGGAGGCGCTGGGGTCGGCGGGGGCGGTGGTGGCGCCCAGGCTCGCGGGGCCGGCGGTGCGGCTGGCGTGGTGCGAGGCGCG
>NZ_JBKGHJ010000881.1:0-1923 GCF_046520365.1 Corallococcus sp. 4LFB | reverse complement strand
CTTGATGACGAACCGCGCGGGCCCGTCCGGCGACAGGTTCACGTAGCGCGCCCAGCCGCCTTCACGCAGGACGAGCGGCAGCCCGAACAGCGCATCCGGAGCGCTGTCCCGCGCCAGGGCGGGCACGGCCCCCAGGCCCACGAGCAGCACCGCCAGCAGCGCCAGGTTTCGTCCCACGCGTCCTCCCAGCTTGTCCATCGCGGAGCGCCGGACCCATAGTGCTGTTCCCATGCGCCGCCTCCTGTGTCCCGTGTGCACCGCCGTGCTGCTCTCCGCCACGCCGGCCACCTCCGCGCCCGACGCGGGCACCGCTCCGGCCCGTCCCGCCGCGACGGTGGCGCCCTCCGACGCCGGGCCCCGGCGCCAGCGGATCCGCCCATCGCCCCCGAGCGCCTCGCCGGAAGCGCGCGCCCTGGTGCCGCCCCCGCTGCTCTACGGCCAGCTCCAGCCCGTCGTGGGCACGTGGGTGGAATACACCGTCCGCCCGAAGCAGGGCACCCCCTTCCCCGTGCGCGCCGCCGTGGTGGGCGAGACGCCGCGCGAACACGACACGCTCTACCAGGTGGAGCTGGACTACCAGACCACCCCCCGCGCCCTCATCGTCGTCTGGGTGGCCCGCGCCGGCACCGGCCGCGCCCTGGTGGAGCGGCTGGCCCTCTCCGTGCCGCCCAGCGCCCCCGTCTCCATCCCCGTGGACCTGCTCGCGGACCACGCCGCGCTCCGGGGGACGCCCGTCCGCCAGCGCGACACCGACCTGCGCACCGGCCCCTTCGCCGGCAAGGGCCGCGAGCAGACCTTCCGGCTGGAGTCCGGCAAGCAGGTCACGGTGGTGACCGCGGCCCGGGTGCCCGTGTTCGGCGTGGAGTCCCTGCGCGACGCGGAGTCCACCTGGACGGCCCAGAAGGGCGGCACCGGCGCCCGGCCCGCGCTGGACGCCGTGCCGCTCGCGCTGCCCCGGCTGCCCGTGCCCTGACCTTCAGCCGAACGGGTAGCCCAGCACGCAGTAGAAGCCGCGGATGTAGATGGTGAGCGCCGCGAACATCTCCGGCGCGAACGTGGTGATGGCGCCCAGGCCGAACATGAGCGCCATCAGCAGGATGGTGAACTCCGCCATGGCCTGCCCCCGCGAGCGCGGACGCCGCAGCCACCGGTAGCCACGCGACAACCAGCCGTTCATCGATTCGACTCCTGGGGAGGGGGAGGGGAGACCCGTTCGACGACGAACGTGATCAGCGACTCCGGAGGACCGTCCTTGTCCAGCGGCGACAGCGACAGCGACACGCGCTCACCGGGGCGCTCGAAGTCGAGCAGCTCCACGCCCTTCGAGAGGCGCCGGTCCGAAGGCGCGTAGCCCCGCGAGGGCATCCGCGCCCGGTAGAACTCCGCGAGCATCCCCGGCGTGCCATGCGCCACCTGGGTGAGCGTGGTGCTGCCCGTGCCGCGCCCGGAGCCCTGCTCGTCCACGCGCAGCACCGTCACGCGCCCGGAGGCTGCGGCAGCGACGCGGGCGCCGTGCCCTGCAGGTGGATGCCCTCGGGCGCCTCCACCAGCGACGGGAACACGAGCGTGCGCGTCGTGGCGCCGCCCACGCGGATGGTGGTGACGGACACCAGCGCGCCCAGCCGCTCGTCGTAGTAGTTCACCGCGCCGCCGCCCGCGCCGTCGTCCTGCGTGACGATGTTGCGGCCCCTGAGCCGGAACTCCCGCGCGTAGAACTCCAGCACCTCGCCCGGCGGGTGGTCCGTCTCGAAGTAGCCCAGCTCCATGGGGCTGCCGTTGGCCTCCAGCCGGCCCATGGGCACCAGCGTGGCGCCGGGAAACCGTGGGAACACCCGCTGCACCCGGCCCACCTCGGGGAGCGGCGGCGCCGGAGGCAGCGCCACCTGGGGCGCGGAGGGCGCGCGCGGGGCCCGGCGGGCGCGG
>NZ_JBKGHJ010000880.1:0-1964 GCF_046520365.1 Corallococcus sp. 4LFB | reverse complement strand
TGGCCCGCCTCACGCAATCCGACGTGACGCTCCTGTCCGGTGACACGCAGGTCGCGCACGCGGGCAGCGCGGCGCCGCCCCACCGTGGAGCAGGTGCTGCCCCCTGGGCAACGCGGCCTCCGTGCGCCTCACCTTCAGCCGCGCCGCCGCGCGTGAGGCCGAAGAGGGCGTCATGCGCGCGTTCCTCCTCCTCGCGGGCCTGGGCCTGGGCTTCGCCGCGCTCCTGGGCCTGCTGGTGTCGCGCTGGATGACGCGGCCCGTGGAGGCCCTCACCTCCGGCGCGCGCCGCGTGGCGGAGGGCGCGCTGGACGTCCAGGTGACGGCCCGGGCCACCGGCGAGGTGGGCGAGCTGGTCCGGACGTTCAACCACATGACGTCCGAGCTGAAAAACACCACCGAGCGCCTGATGGCCACCGAGCGCATCGCCGCGTGGCAGGAGGTCGCGCGGCGGCTGGCGCACGAAATCAAGAACCCCCTCACCCCCATCCGCATGTCGCTGGAGACGCTGATGGCCGCCCACGAGGCGCGCCACCCCAGCTTCCCCACCCTCTTCAAGGAGAGCGCGGGCGTGGTGCTGGAGGAGGTGGAGCGCCTCAGGCGCATCGTGGACGAGTTCAGCCGCTTCGCGCGCCTGCCCAAGCCCCAGCTCGCCCCGGTGGACCTGGGCGAGCTGACCCAGAGCATCCTGTCGCTGTACGCCGCGCCGCCCGAAGGCATCCGGCTGGAGCCCGCGGTCCAGGCCGGCGTGGTGGCCCGCGCGGACCGCGACCAGCTCACGCAGGTGCTCGTCAACCTGGTGAAGAACGCGGAGGAGGCGATGACGGGCAAGGGCGGCGCGCTGCGCGTGCGCGTGAAGGGCACCGACGCGGACGCCATCGTCGAGGTGGAGGACGAAGGCCCCGGCATCCCCCCGGAGCACCGCGCCCGCATCTTCGAGCCCTACTTCACCACCAAGGACGGCGGCACCGGCCTGGGGCTCGCCATCGCCGCGCGCATCCTCCAGGAGCACGGCGGCCGCCTGGAGGTCGGCGGAGAGCCGGGCCAGGGCGCCCGCTTCAGCGTCGTGCTGCCCCGCGCGAGCTGACCGGCGGGCAGGGCCCCACGTGAAGAAGGCCCGGCACCTCGCGAGGAGGTCCCGGGCCTTCGGGCACCGCGCGGTGGCGGGGGACGTCAGTCCTTGACGGGCGTCGCCTTGAGGGCGGCCTTGCCCTCCTTCACGTAGACCTGGAAGCGCACCGTCTTGCACGCGTACTTCGTGACGAGCTGCTCCTTGTTCTTGCGCAGCTTCTGCACGAACTTGTCGTACGTCAGGCCATCCGCCTGCTCGCCGCAGCGCTCGCGGGTGGTGACGAACTCGCGGAAGACGTCCTGGAAGTGCTGCTCCTCCGACAGGGCCACCGCCGCCGCGCTGTTGGCGCCCGGCATGGGCAGCGGCACCGCCTGCGGCGCGTTGGAGCGCGGGGGCGGCATGGGGAGCTGCCTCGACGTGGGCCGGGTGCTCGCCTGGAGCAGCTCGCGCGGAATCGCCGCCACGCGCGTCGTCTCCGGGGACTCCGGATCCGACGTCTGCGCCGCCGCCAGCGCGAACGGATTGGCCGCCTGCTGGAGGGAGTACGCCGCCGTGGGCTGGTCCTCGAAGGCGAACGCGCCGTGACGCGGCGCCGCCGGAGCCAGGGGCTCCGGGGCCGGCTGCTCGAAGGGCATCGCTCCGCCCTGCGCGTACGCCGGAGGCGGCGTGAACGGCTCCGCGGCCGGCGGCGGGTAGGCCGCGGGCGGCGAGGGGAACGGGAACGACTCCGCCCCGGCGAACGGATCCGCCATCGGCGCGGCGGCCTGCGAAGGCGGCATCGCGAACGGATCCGCCACCGGCGCGGCGGCCCTGCGGAGGCGGCATCGCGAACGGATCCTCGGCCGGAGCCGGCGACCCCGGGAAGGGGAACGCATCCGGGCCGGAGAACGGATCC
>NZ_JBKGHJ010000087.1:0-20964 GCF_046520365.1 Corallococcus sp. 4LFB | reverse complement strand
CCCCGCGCGCGCAACGCGAGCTGGCGCCGGACGGCACGTGGCTGGTCGCGGAGTCCGACGCGCGGGGCTTCAGCGACGTGGTGCGCGTGCGGCCCGAGGCGAACGCGGTGGACACGCAGCTGACGCACGTGAAGGCGGGCTGCTTCGAGCCCGCGGTGTCGCCGGACGGCACGGAGGTGGCGTGCGTGTGCAGCGGTGAGGGGGACCCGGAGGTCTACGTCTTCCGCGCGGACGGCACGGGCGAGCCCCGCCGCATCACCACGTTCTACCTGGAGGACCGGACGCCGCAGTGGAGTCCGGACGGGAAGTGGCTCGCGTTCGTGAGCAACCGCGAGCGCAAGGAGCGCGTGTACCTGGTGCGGCCGGACGGCGCGGACCTGCGGGCCCTGTCCGGCGAGGGCTACGCGGGCGACGAGCGCGAGGCGGCCTTCAGCCCGGACGGCAAGCGCGTGGCGTACGTGGCCCGGCTCGAGGACGGCAAGAGCCGCATCTGGGTGGCGGACGTGGCGGGCGGCGCGCCGGTGGCGCTGACGGACGGCCAGCACCGCGACGACATGCCGGCGTGGAGCCCGGACGGCAAGGCGCTGGTGTTCGTCTCCGAGCGCGACGGCGACACCGACCTGTACCTCATGCGCCCGGACGGCACGGGCCAGACGCGGCTCACCACGGCGAAGGGCGCGGACTGGCTGCCGCGCTGGTTCACGCCGCGCTAGCTCCTGCCTCCCTGCAACGGCGTCGTCCCCTCGTTCAGGATGGCGAGATAGCCGCGATACGCGAAGACGCGGCCTCGCTTGCGTCCGGTGACCTCCTCCACGATGCCCAGGCGCTCCAGGTCCGCGAGCGCCGCGTTCACGGTGGGGGCGGTCATTCGGGTCCGAGCAACCAGTTGGTTCGACGTCACGTATGGGTGTGCCTGCAACAAATCATGCACACGGAGCGCCGCGCTGGTGCGCTCGCTTTTGTCGTTGATGAGCTCTCGGTCGTGCTTGAAGCGCTCGGCGATCCTCGTTGCCGCGTCGAACGCCTGGTTCGCCGTCGTTTCGATGCCCTCCAAAAAGAACTCGAGCCAGGCTTCCCACGCGCCCCGCTCGCGAACCTCCTGGATCAGCCGGTAGTAATCCTCCCGGTGCGTCTTCAGGTAGAGGCTCAAGTAAAGCAGTGGCTTTCGAAGCACGTCATGGACGCACAGATAGAGCGTCACGAGGAGGCGCCCGATGCGGCCGTTTCCGTCGAGGAACGGGTGGATGCTCTCGAACTGCACGTGCAGGAGCCCCGCCTTGATGAGTGGCGGCAACCGGGACTGCTCCTCGTGCATGAAGTTCTCGAATGCACCCAGGCAACCGTCGAGCTCCGTTACTGGAGGCGGAACGTACAGCGCGTTTCCTGGCCGGGTCCCTCCAATCCAGTTCTGTGAGCGACGGAACTCACCCGGATCCATTGAATCACCGCGTCCGCTTTGCAGCAGCCGCGCATGCATCTCGCGGATCAATCGAAGTGAGAGCGGCAACTCCTTGACTCGCTCGAGCCCATACATCATCGCGTCGACGTAATTGGAAACCTCGCGGACGTCATCGATGGGCTGTCCCTCCTGCGCTCCAAGCTCGAAGCGAAGCAGGTCGGAGAGCGTCGATTGTGTCCCCTCAATCTGAGAGGAGAGCACCGCTTCTTTCCGCACGTACATGTAAAGGAACAGCTCCTGGCTTGGCAGGGGCACTGTGATTCCATCAAGACGGCCCAGGGCCCGATCGGCCCGACTGAGGCGATCCAGCAGCCCCAAAACATCGATAGGTGGAACTGGCGGCAATGGCGGCGGGACGAACGACCGCACGCTCTCCCCAGCGACAGCGGTTTCTATGAACCGGCCCATCCTGGACGGCGCGAACGATGCTTCGGTCATGGCCCTCAGCATTCGGACGACGCTTATTTAAGTCAAATGCTCTTGGCTTTAATAAGGGGCATCAACAGCGTAGGAATTTAAATAGCTAAATATCCTTAATAATTTCAAGTGCTTACGGTGCCTCGTCCGGTGGCGTTATATCTGCCGGGCGCGCTAGCTGGCGCGCTGCCGCGGCGGTTCGGACTCCGACGGGGTGGAGGGGGCCTCCAGGGGCACGCTGAAGAAGAAGGTGACGCCCCGGTCCGGCTCGCTCTCCACCCAGATGTGGCCGGAGTGGGCCTCCACGATGAGCCGGCTGATGTAGAGCCCCAGGCCCAGCCCCTTGCCGTCCTGCGAGCGGCCGTCCTCCGTGCGGTAGTACTTGTCGAACAAGCGCGCCGCGTCCCGGGGGGACAGCCCCGTGCCCTGGTTGGTCACCGACACCACGGCGTGGTCGTGCACGGCCGCCAGCCGCACGTCCACCGGCGTCCCCTTGGGGCTGTACTTGAGCGCGTTGGTCAGCAGGTTCGTCACCACGCGCTCCAGCCGCGCGGCGTCCATGGGCACCGGTGGCAGCGGATCCGCCAGGTGCAGCCGGAACCGCTCGCGCGCGTCAGGCGGCACGTCGCGCTCCAGCACCTCCGCCAGGAAGCGGCCCAGGTCGTGCGCCTCGCGGCGCAGCGTCACCCGGCCGGACTCCAGCCGCGAGCCCTCCAGCAGCTCCTCAATCATCGTGCTCATCCACTCCACGTTGTGGATGATGGCCTGGGCCATGTGGCCCTCGCGCTCCAGCTTCCGCTCGTGCAGCGCGCGCTGGAGCAGGTGGGCGCGCAGGTTGATGGTGTTCAGCGGGTTGCGCAGGTCGTGGGAGATGAGCCCCACGTACTCCTCGCGCAGCTTCTCCAGGTCCCGGCGCTCGGTGACGTCGCGCAGGATGGCGATGCGCGTGGCGTCGTCCTCGCCCTCCAGCGGGCTCAGCCGCACCTCCAGCGGCACGTGGGTGCCGTCCTGCCGCTGCCCGGACACCAGCCGCCCCGCGGTGGCGCGCTCCGGGCCTTCGCCCGTGGCGGACGGGCCGTGGAGCCCCTCCGGCACGAGCAGCTCCACCTCGTGGCCCAGCAGGGCTTCCCGGCGGTAGCCGAAGACGCGCTCCGCCTCCGCGTTGGCGAACCGCACGCGGCCGGTGGCGTCCACCACCACCATGGGGTCCGGCGCGGTGTCCAGGAAGGTGCGGAAGCGCTCCTCGGAGGCCTCCAGCGCGGCGGTGGCCCGCATGCGCTCCCTGTCCAGCACGTCCAGCGCGCGCGCCGCCAGCAGCACCAGCGTGACGCCGCCCGCGGCCACGGCCGTGGCGAAGAGGGGCAGCTTCGCGTCGTGGCTGAGCCCGCCCGTCAGGTGCATCAGCACCAGCGTCAGCCCCAGCACCGGCGGCCCCAGCAGCGTCACCGGCACCAGCCGCCGCGCCACGAAGCCGCCCAGCGTGTCCCGGGTGAGCCGCGCCATCAGCCCCAGCTCCGGCCGGGCGCACAGCGTGCCCACGCCCAGCAGCATCAGCACGCAGGTGGTGTGCAGCCCCATGCTGCGCTCCTGGAAGAACGGCGCGGCGGCGGGCGTCACCAGCGGGCCCAGGAGGAAGCCGTTGAGGCCCGTCAGCGCCGCCATCAGCGCGAGCGCCACCAGCGCGTCCGACCACGACAGCCGCTGCGGGTGGCCCCGGTCCACCAGCGCCAGCGCCGGGCCCAGGAGCATCAGGCACAGCGCCGTCAGGGGTGACGGCGCGACGCCGGACGACGCGAAGCGCTCCTCACCGAAGGCGTGCAGCAGCAGCGCGTCCATGCCGCCGTTCCCACCCGTGATGACGCCGTCCACGAGGCTCGCCGCGCCCAGCAGGGCGGTGGCCAGCGCGAGCGCGGTGCCCAGCCGTTGGCGGGAGCGGTGGGGGGTGGCCGGCAGCCGCAGGCCCAGCGCGGCCCCGCCCAGCAGCAGCCCCAGCGCGGCGCTGGGACGCATGGCGGGAAGCGCGGCGCCCATGGACTTGAGGACCATGACGTCCAGCGCCCAGCCCACCAGCACCAGCAGCCCCACCATGCAGGAGGCCACCGCGGAGCTGCGCGCAAGGGCACGGACCAACGCCGTGCTTCGTGGCATGGAACGGCCGCTCATCATCCGCGTCCCCCCGGAACGCCAGCCCTGCATCCTGCCACAACATCTCGTCTTCGGGGGCACCCCGGCAATGAGACGCCGGGGTTGGACGCCTGTCCGCTCTAGGCAGGGATGTCCGACCTGTCGAGGGTTGGGTCAGGGCGCGTAACGGCCCGGGTACACGGTGAGGACCACGCCCAGGCCAGGGCCCACGTCGACGTTACGCGGCACGTAGGTGTCGGTGCCCTCCAGGGAAAGCTGGAAGGACGACACCCCGGCGCCGGAGTGCACGAAGAGGAACAGACCGTGGCCCGCGGTGCCGGTGGTGTTCACGGACGCGAGGTCCTCGGACGGGTAGTAGACGCGGTCCGCCAGCTCCGCGCGGTCCAGCGCCACGCGCACGCCGCTCACGGGCTGACCGTTGAGGTCCACCACGCGCCCCAGCACGAAGCCCGCGGAGGCCAGGGTGGCCGCCGGGTCCCCGGTGTGGCCCTGGAGGCGCGGCGCGCCCACGGCGGCGCCCAGCTGCTCCACGAACGCGGTGGGCAGGGCCCAGGCGTGCGCGTCGATGATGTCCGTGCGCGGCCGGGTGCCGGTGAAGGCGGTGTCGTAGACGAGCGTGGTGCTGCGCACGAGGCCGTCGTGCACCAGGCCCACCGCGAGCCCCTGGTGCACGTCGCGCACGGGCACGTCGGTGATGCGGAAGGAGCCGTCCTCGGACACCGCGCCGGTGGCGAAGGTGGCGGCCGAGTCGTTGACGGCCACGCGCAGGGGCTCCTCCACGGTGAGCGCCATTCCGGTGAGCGACGCGGGGGCGGCGGCCGCGCCCGCGGCCTCCGGGAACACGCGTGCCTCGCCGCTCACGAGGATGCGAAGGTTTTCCAGATCCACCGCCTCGGCGTCCTCGGTCCGCACGCCAGGGTCCGGTGTGAAGCCGCCGTCGCCACAGGCCATCGCCAACAGCCCGAGCACGGCACCACCCGCCGCCCGAATGTAGTGTTTCATCGCGCTGCAACATCTTCACGGCCCGGGGCGATCGCAATCCGTCCTCCGGCACCGTCCGTCCCCTTCACGACGCCCCGGTGCGCCCGGAGGCCGGACGCACCAGACACCGGGCCCTCCGGGTGTTGAAAACACGTCGGCACCGGGAGCCTGCCCTCCGTCGAGGACGGAGGGCCGCGCCCGGTGCCGCGAGTCAAACCAGGGAGGAGGAGGCGGAGCGCCTACCAGCGCGTCCCGCCCTTGCCGGAGCCGGAGGACGAGCCGGAGCTCTTGCCCGTGTTCCAGCCGCCGCCACTGCCGCTGCTGCTTCCACTGCTGCCGCCGCTGCTCCGGCCGCTGCTGCTCCCGCTGCTCCGGCTGCCGCCACCGGGGCTGCTCCAGCCGCCACCGCTGCTCCCGCTGCTGCCAGAGCTGCTGCTGCCGGAGCTGCTGCTGCCGGAGTTGCTGCTCCGGCTGCTGCCGCCGTTGCCCCAGCCGCCGCCGTTGCCGCGGTTGCTGTCGTTGTCGTCGTCGCGGCTCTTGCTGGCCGGGGTGTTCCAGCCGCCACCCTTGTTGTCGTCGCGGTCGTTGTCACGCGAGCTGTTCGTGGCGGGGGCGGCGTTGCTGCGGCCCCAACCGCCGGAGCTGCTGGGGGGCCGGGCGCCGGTGCCATTGCCGCCCGGGGGCGGGTTGCGGCCCTGGTGGACGGGGGCCGGAGCGGGCCGCGAGCGCGTGACGTTGTTGCGGCCGTACCCGGCGGAGGCCGCGTGGCTGTTGTCCCAGCGGTAGCCCCGGCTGCCGCGGTCGTAGGTGTAGCCCGCGCCCCACGAGCCGCGCGGGTAGTAGTCGTGCTGGTGGCGCCCGTGGAGGTTGCAGTACCCGCCGCTCGCGATGGGGTGGTAGTCCCAGTACCAGACCACCGTCGGGCCCCGGTAGTAGTAGACATCATCCGTGTAGACGTAGGACGCCTGGGGCGGCTGGTAGTCGTGGACGTGGGCGTAGTCCTCCGGGCACCAGCCGCCGCCGTAGTCGTCGGGGACGGGGTGCGCGCCGGCGAACCGGTATTGCGCCACGGGCTCGACGTAGGCCACGCGGCGGACGGGGCGATGCGAGTGGGCCTCGACGACACAGCCGGTCCCCATCAGCAGGGCCAGGGGGACGACCAGGGCGAGCAAGCGGTTCATGAAGGATCTCCTGGCGCGGAAGTGGACCCCCAAAGCGTCCCGCTCCGCAACCTCTGCCCCCACCGACGGCCGGGTGCGCCGTTAATTCATCCGGGACGCCTGCCCGCCGGGAAGGGGAGGGGCCCACCTGATATGACACCGGGGTCGCGGCCTCTGGGGGGCCGCGCCGGGAGGCATGCGGATGTCGGATGTGGATTTCGGACGCGCGATGGGGGCGTCCTGCGCGCTGCACCCGGGGCGGGAGGCCACGGGCACCTGCGCGCGCTGCGGCAACTTCACGTGCGACGCGTGCAGCCTGAACGGCACGTCGCCGCGCTGCCCCACGTGCCGGGAGCGCTCCGGCGCCACCTTCCCGCTGGACCGGGAGACGTGGACCTTCAGCAAGCTGTGGGACGTGTGCTGGGCGGCGTTCCAGCGCGAGTGGGGCATGCTGTCGCTCGCGGTGTTGATCTACATCGGCGTGAGCCTCGGCGCGCAGCTGATGATCAACGTGGCCACGGGCATCGGCGCGGCGCTGGACAGCGGCATCGTGGCCGCGGTGCTGAGCCTGGTGGCGCTGGTCGCGCAGCAGCTGGTGCAGGGCCTGGTCCAGCTGGGCCTCCTGCGCGTGTGCTTCGACGTGCTGCACGGCGGCCGCGTGGACGTGGCGCGCCTCTTCAGCCAGATGCACAAGGCGGTGCCCTACGCGCTGACCATGCTCCTCGTCTTCGCCATCGTGCTGGTGCCGCTGATCATCCTGGGTGTCCTGGGCTTCCTCGCGGTCCTGGGCACGGGCCTGCTGTCGGGCATCCACCTGGGCGCGGACCCCTCCCCGGGTCAGGTCTTCGACGCGCTGGTGCCCATCATGGGCGTGCTGGGGCTGGCGGCACTGGTGCTGGTGGTACCGCTCACGTACCTGCTGCTGCCGCTGTACCTGGTCCAGCCGGAGCTCGCGTACGACGACGTGCCGCCCTCTCCCGTCGAGGTGCTGCGCCGCAGCTGGGCGGCCGCGCGGGGCCAGCGGCTGTCCATCCTGGGCGTGGGGTTCATGGCGGGACTCGTCATGCTGGCGGGGTTCTTCGTGTGCTGCGTGGGCGTCATCCCCGGCATGGCGCTGGCCCAGCTGCTCATCGCGGGGATGTTCCTGGCCCTGCGCGCTCCACGCGACGAAGCCGCGGAGTCCTTCCCGGGCTGAGGTCCCTCGGGAAGCCGGGCGCGCCTTCGCGAACGGGGCGAAGGCGCGCGACGGGGACGCTTCAGTGCACCAGCCGCTCGGAGGAACCCGAGCGGGGCGCGACGACCTTGCCCAGGCACGCGAGGATGTGCTCGCGGTACTCGGACAGCTCGCGCAGGCCGCACAGCATCCACCGGCCGCCAATCACCAGCGTGGGCACGCCGCGCACGCCGCGGCTGCCGGCCAGCCGGTGCTCGTCGTAGATGAGCCGGCGCGTCTCCTCCGAACGGAAGGCCGCGGAGAACGGGTTCATGGACAGGCCCACGCGCGACGCCAGCTCGAACACGACGTCCGAGCGCGACACGTTGACGCCCTGCTCCAGCGCGGCGCGCTGCATGGCCCGGGCGAGGAAGGCCCGCGCCTGCGGCCCCTGCAACCGCGCCGCCTCCAGCGCCGCCAGCGCCGGAACGCTGGAGCGCGGTGGATCACCGCCCAGCCACAGGTCCGTGGAGAGCAGCGAGGCGGTGGGGTCGGGTTCGCGCTGCGCGCGCTTCACCTCCTCCACCAGCCCGCGCACTTCGCGCTCCGTGGGCAACACGTCGTGCAGACGCAGGGAGTAGGGACGCACGCTCCAGCGGACGGCGTCGCCAAACTCCTGGCGAAGCACCTCCAACCGTTGGTCGGCGAGGTAGCACCAGGCGCAAAGCACATCCTGGTAGACGGTGATCTGCAGCGGCTTGTGCAGCGTTTTCATCGGGGGTCGCCAGATTAGAGGCGCATCCCCGTCGCTGCCAACACCCCCGGACAATCCGCGCCCGGAGGCATTCCCGTATTCCTGAGGAGCATCCAAGGCACCGTGCGCACCGTGAAGCCCCGCACGCACGCCGTGAAGCAGGCGGGCAGGCACACGGGCACTGCTCGCGTGCCTGCTGTCACACCCGCATCAGGACGCGCGGCCGCCCTGGCGATGAGCGCGGTGGCCCGGGTCCCCGCGTACACCAACGCGTGCTCCACGATGGTGCCCGCGATGTCCTGGCCGGTGGCGCCCTCCAGGCCCTCGAAGCCGGGGCTGGAGTTGATCTCCATCAGGCGCGGGCCCTCGCGGCCCTCCAGCATGTCCACGCCCGCGACCTCCAGGCCGATGATGCGCGCCGCCTTCACCGCGGCCTCCACGTAGGCGGGGGGCAGGGTGATGGCGCGGCCCTCGCCGCCGCGGTGGATGTTGGAGCGGAACTCGCCCTTCTTCGCCTTGCGCCGCATGGCGCCCACCACGGTGTCGCCCACCACCAGCGCGCGCACGTCGCGGCCCTCGCTCTCCGCGACGAACTCCTGGAGGACGATCTCCTGGCCCAGGTCCCAGAAGGTGTCGAGGATGGTCTGCACCTCCGGCAGCGTGTGGGCGATCATCACGCCCACGCCCTGGGTGCCCTTGATCAGCTTGATGATGACGGGCAGGCCGCCCACCTCCTGCACCAGCTTGCGCACGTTGCCGCGGTCATGCGCCATCACCGTCCTGGGCATGTCCAGACCCGCGCGGCCAGGAACTGGAGCGCGCGCAGCTTGTCGCGGCTGCGCGCGATGGCCGTGGGCGGGTTGAGCACCGGCACGTCCATCATCTCGAAGTGGTTCACCACCGCCAGGCCGTACGCGGTGATGGACGCGCCGATGCGCGGAATCACCACGTCCACGCCCTTCACCTCCGCGCCGCGGTAGGTCATGCGCGGCTTGCCGCGGGCCAGCAACAGGCAGCAGCGCAGCGTGTCGAAGACGAGCGGGCGGTGGCCCCGGGCCTTGATGGCCTCCACCAGCCGGCGCGTCGAGTATAGCGAGCGCTTGCGGGACAGGATGGCCACGGTCTTCTTCGCGCGGGGCCGCTTGGGTCGCGGCGCGTCACCGCGCTCGGGTGCCTGGGCGCCAGGCGGGACTGGCGCCTTCTTCGGCTGGGCTTTTCGGGGGGGCATGCGGGGCGCGGGACACTAGCACGCACGGACAGGGGGGCACGGCACGTGGGAACCCTTTGCTATCCTCGCGTTCACTGATGACCGCACCGAACCCGCATCCCGACGACATCCACACGAATCCAGGAGACGTCGGCCTCGAGTTGTCGTCCCAGTCCCCCCTGTTGGGGGAGACGCTGGTGGTGGATCCGCGCGCCACCGTGAAGCTGCACAAGTGCCGGCTCCTGGTGACGTCCGGGCCGGACACCGGGCGCTCCATGGCCAGCGACAAGGAGCGGCTTCGCTGCGGCGCCCACCCGGGCAACGACCTGGTGCTGGTGGAGGACCGCACCGCCAGCCGCCACCACTTCGAGGTCCAGTACACCGAGCGCGGCTACCTCCTGGTGGACCTGAACTCCACCAACGGCACCTTCCTGGACGGCCGGCGCATCGAGCGGGCCTACCTGTCCCCGGGCTCGCAGATCCGCGCCGGCTCCTCCGTCATCACCTTCGCCCCGCTGGACGAAGAGGTGGCGGTGGAGCCCGACCGCGAGGGCGAGCTGTGCGGCATGGTGGGCCAGAGCGTGAAGATGCGGCAGGTGTTCGGGCTCATCAAGCGCATCGCGCCCATGGACGTGTCCGTCATCATCCAGGGGGAGACGGGCACGGGGAAGGAGCTGGTCTCCAGCGCCATCCACGAGCTGTCCGGCCGCAAGAAGGGGCCCATGGTGGTGCTGGACTGCGGCGCCATCCCGCCCAACCTCATCGAGAGCGAGCTGTTCGGCCATGAGAAGGGCGCCTTCACCGGCGCGACGTCCAGCCGCCCCGGCGCCTTCGAGCGCGCGCAGGGCGGCACCATCTTCCTGGACGAGCTGGGCGAGCTGCGCCTGGACCTGCAGCCGAAGCTCCTGCGCGTGCTGGAGAACCGCGAGGTGCGCCGGGTGGGCGGCAACGACGTCATTGAAGTGGACTGCCGCGTCATCGCCGCCACGCACCGCGACCTGGTGAAGGAGATCGCCGCGGGCAACTTCCGCGAGGACCTCTACTTCCGCCTGTCCGTCATCCACATCCAGCTGCCGCCCCTGCGCCAGCGCCGGGACGACATCCCGCTCATCCTCAAGCAGGCGCTGGCGGAGCCGGAGGTGGTGGAGAAGCACGGCCGCAAGCGCTTCTCCGCGGAGGCCCTGGGGCTGCTCATGGCCTACGCGTGGCCCGGCAACGTGCGCGAGCTGATGAACGTCCTCTCCCACGTGCTGACCTTCTCCGACGAGGGCGAGGAGATCCTGCCCTCCCACCTGCCCCCGCGCGTCCGGGGCCAGGCCCGCGAGGGGCCGCTGCCCTTCAACGAGCACCTGGCCTTCAAGGACGCCAAGGAGCAGCTCTTGGAGAACTTCGAGCGCGAGTACGTCACCAGCGTCCTCACCCGCTGCGAGGGCAACCTGTCCCGAGCCGCCCGGGAGAGCGGCCTGCACAGGAAGTCCATCGAGCGGCTGGTGAAGAAGTATCAGCTGGACGCCAAGGGCCTGAAACCGCGCTGAAACATCGCCGTCGCATTTTTTTCACGGACTGTGTGGCTTCCCGGGGAAGTTTCCAAGGGGAGCCGACCTCTGCGACAATCCAGACCCCCCTTCGGACCCCGACGCGGTGTGTCGGCGGTCACTTGACGGATATTGCGAGACGCCCCGGTCCCGCAGGATGAGCTTCCGTATGAGCGCACGATCCCCCCGTGAAGCAGGCGAGTCCGGCCAGGCCCTGGTGGAGGCCGCGCTGTCACTGCCACTGGTCGTGTTCCTGATTCTGGGAGCGCTGCAGCTCTTCCTGATGATGCAGGCGCGGGTGATGACGCACTACGCGGCCTTCCGGGCGACGCGCGCGGGCAGCGTGGCGCACGGGGACTGCGAGCGGATGACCCACGCGGCCATCCTGGCGCTGATTCCGACCTTCCACTCCTTCATGGGGCAGGGGACGGGGTCGCTCAACGGTCCCCTGGGCCGCGGCGCGGGTTCGGACGCGCCCCGGCTGCTGGCGGAGGCGTTCGCGGCGCGGATGAACAACCGCTACGCGGGCTCCGGCGGTCCGGGCCCCGGCCTGGACGGCATCCACAACCGCAGCATCGTGTGGATCCTGCGGGACCTGGCGGGTGGCGGCGTGGACAGCCCGGAGGACAGCGACTTCGACCGGCCGGGGCACCTGCGGCGGCTGGAGGTGCAGCTGGTGTTCTGGTACCCGCTGCGCATCCCGTTCGCCAACTGGGTGATGTCGCGCATGTTCCTGGCGCACTTCGGCCTGCGGCCCTACACGGACGCGAACCCGCTGCTCGTCGCCGAGCGCAACGCCAACTGGAACGGCGGTGAGGTGACGCCGTCGCACGTGCTGGACGGCGAGCTGGCAGCGGAGCTGGCGGACCGCGTGAACGCGCGGCAGTACGTCTTCCCCATCATCACCACCTTCACCATGCGGATGATGACGCCCGTGAAGTCGCGTTTCTTCGCCACCATGAACTGTCCCCGGTGAAAGCCATGAAGCGCTCCTCCCCCCAGCGCGGTCAGACCCTGGTGCTGTTCGTCCTCAGCATGCTGTTGCTGCTGCTGATGGTGGCCCTCACGCTGTCGTTCACCATGAAGGTGCGCGAGCGCATCGAGGTGCAGACGGTGGCGGACGCGGCCGCGTTCTCCAACGCGGTGGCCACGGCGCGCACGTTCAACACCATCGCCGTCTCCAACCGCGCGGAGATCGCCCACATGGTGGCGAACGCCGGCGCGGCCAGCCTCCTGAACTGGGCCAGCCTCTACCGGGGCGAGCTGAACGCGGCGAAGGCGGGCTACGGGGCGTGGCTGCCCACCTATCAGGCCTTCGCCACGGCGGGCTGCCCCTGCGCGTGGCACAACGGCTTCTGCGCCCGCATGTGCCAGTGCGGCCTGCGCGGGGTCGGGGACCTGAGCATGTTGATGGGCAAGCTGCAGATGGAGGACCTGCGCGTGGAGGCGGTGTTCCAGTCGTTGGATCCGATGGTGGGCCTGCAGATGCGCCTGCACCAGCTGGCCGCGGGCGCGCTGTACGCTTCCTCGTATGCGGACTTCAGGAGCCTCAAGGACAAGGTGAACGACCAGGGCTTCGCCAACGACATCCTGGGGGACCTGGTGCCGGGCAAGAACCCTCGCGACGCGGGGTGGCTGGCGCCGTCCGCGGGCAACGTCTCCAAGAACGAGCTGGCGGACAACGCGGTGTGCTTGGGTGGCGGCGCGGTCTGTGATCCGCTGCCCATGACGGTGGCCCACAGCGTGGACGCGGCGATGGGCAGCCGTGGCTTCACCTTCGTCACGTCGCGCACCATCGAGCAGTACATCGCGCACGAAGCGAACCTGGCCTTCGTCATCACGCCGCCGGACATCGTCACGCTCCCGTTCGCCGCCGGCACGGCCCACTTCGGCAAGCCGATCCTCCAGTACGGGCTCTTTCCCCCCTATGCGCCCGCCGTCACGGCAGAGGACGAGGGCGAGGTGGCCTTCATCTACAACCACATCGCGCATGGTGGTGGACCGCCGTGCCCGGTGATGGTGGGCGGCATCGTGCCGACCCTGGCCCTGTTCGCGGCCTCCGGTGGCGTCATGCCCACGCCCACGCATATGTGGTTCGGTGGCACGGACCCCGCTCCGTTCGCGCGGCACATGCTGGCGCCGTGTCTGGGTGGCCCGTCCAGCTGCCCGGGCATCTGGCCGCCGTTCATGGACTACAACCTGACGGAGCTGTGGCCCAACGGCGAGGACAACAACTTCGGGCAGCCGAAGAACTTCGCGGTCATCCAGCGCGACCGCAGCAACATGCCCGCGGCGCAGCAGGACCCGTGGAACCTGGCGTTCCGCTTCCGCTTCGAGGCGAACAACCCGAACCCGAACGCGGGCAAGTTCGACAACCGCAGCGCCACCATGGCGGACGGCACGCCGCTGGGCATCCAGACGGCGCTGTCCACGGGCATCGCGTACTACCACCGGGGTCGCAGCCTGGGCGTCTCGCACTGGAGCGAGCCGCCCAACCTGCTCAACCCCTACTGGCGCGCGACGCTGGTGCCGGTGGACACGGACGAGTCGGGCCTGGATGACGCCATCAACGCGCTGGGCACCAGCTCCCCAGCTTCCGCCGCGACCATCCAGGAACTGCGGCGCGTGGGCTTCAAGGGGTTCCAGTGATGAACAGCCATCTTCGTCGTCACCGGCAGGCGCGCGGCCAATCCATCGTGGAGGCGGCCATCGGCGTCACGCTGTTCATCACCATCCTGGTGTTCGGCATCCACTTCGCGGAGGTGGGCTTCCTGTCGCTGAAGGTGCAGGAGGCCGCGGTGTCCGCGCTGTGGAACGGCACGCACGGTGACATGCACGACATCCCCGTGTCCTACGGCTCGGCGCATGACTCCATGCGGAATGCGGGCGAGGACGCGCAGGCTCGGTACGCGGACTTCAACGGCCTGTCGTCCGTCAACCACGGCGACACCATCACCCAGGTGTTCACGCAGGGCTCGGGTCTGCGCGTGAGCTGCAGCCAGAATGGAGGCCTGGGCTGGAATGGTCCCGTACTGACGCGGCTCATCTACCGCGACGAGGGCGGCACGTCGTGCGCGTCCCAGGCGAACCTCAGCGCGTGGAACATCCCCAGCCGCTTCCTGGACCAGACGCCGGAGACGGGGCTGTACAACCAGCAGCACCTGGAGGCCGCCAACGCCAACATCCAGGTGTGTGGCATTGGCCGCGCGGTGGGGGGCACCTGCCCGGGCCGCTTCTCCATGCTCGTGGACGACTGGGGGCTGTCCAACGAGATCGAATCCTCCGTCTGCTTGCTGTTCCAGGACATGGCGCTGCCGTGCACCAACGGGCCGTTCTACGCGGCCACGAAGGGCGTCTACGAGCCCACCACGCTGCCCATCCCGACCTACGCCAGCTTCCTGGCGATGGACGCCCTCTTCATGAACCCGCTGCCGCCCCTGGTGCTGATGCAGCGGGAGAACACCTTCTGGATGAGCGCGGCGGGTGAGGAGAGCCAATTCATGCAGGCCTGGATCAAGCTGTCGCCCCTGGGCAACCTGTGGAACACGTCGCCCGGCGCGCTGATTGGCATCACCACGCCCCATTACGGTCTGGGCTATCTGGACCGTAACGGCTGTTTCCTTGGAAAGGATTGCTGAAGATGAAGATGCGAAGCCTGCTGTCGGGTGGAGGGCTGGCGTTGGTGCTGGGCGTGTGCCTGATGGCGTCTCCCGCGCGCGCGGACAGCAACTCATGCAACACCGACTGCGCGACGAAGAACGGGGACACGCTCAGCGCCTGCATCACCGCCTGTCCGGCGCCCAGCAGCCCCGGGTCCGCGAAGGACAGCAGCCGCGCCTGCTCCGCGCGCTGCGCGCAGAAGTTCCAGGCCCAGTTCAACCAGTGCAAGGCCCGCTGCCCCAAGCCTGAGGGCGACTCGGGGCCGAAGTCGGGCAAGTCGGTCAAGGCCGCGCGTTCGCACCGGCAGTAGGAAGGAACCGTTGATGATGCGTGTGTTTGGACGCTGGGCCTTGGTGCTGGCACTCGCGGGCGCCTCTCCTGTGTGGGCCCAGCGGGCCAACTTCACCTGGGACATCCCGAAGACCGTCAGCGTGGTGGACGTGCCGGGCCAGGTGGACGCCAACGGCGTGCCGGTGAAGCTGCTCGCGGTGCGCAGCAAGGAGAAGGCGCAGGTCATCCTCCAGAGCGTGGTGGACCGGTGGCTCTCCTGGGGCTTCGTGGTGCCGGAGGCGTACAAGCAGCCGCAGCTCTTGCGCGAGCCGATGGTGACGGGCCTCGACACGCGCAACTTCATCTCCTACACGGCCATCCTCCAGGTGAACCCGGATGGCACCACCACGGTGTTCCTGGGCGAGGCGAACCTGGGCGCGGCGAAGGCCCCGCAGCCCGCCGGGCTGCCCGTCTTCCCGGGAGGCTCCAGGGTCCTGACGGCGGAGACGGAGGGTGCGCGCACGGTGAGCTACTCGGTGCCGGGCAAGACGACCGCGGAGGTGGAGGCCTACTACCGCGAGGCGCTCACGAAGGCGGGCTTCAAGGAGATCCAGCCCCGCGTGTTCAAGTCCGCCACGGAAGAGGTCTCGCTCAACCTGGGCGTCACCAAGGAAGGTCCGGTGGCGGTGCGGCTGGTGCGCCGGGCGGCGGCGCCGGACGATGGTTTGACCCCGGGCGAGTGACGCCAGCGGGACGAGGAACAAGAGACCGACATGAAGACGCGAATCGCGGTGCGGGGCTGGCTGGGACTGATGGCGCTGGGCGCGGTGCTGATGGCGCCCCAGGTGCTCGCGCAGACGTGCGACGAGAGGTGCTCCATCAGCGCCGGCTCCACGGTCCAGGCCTGTGTGAGGAAGTGCCCCGCCAAGGACAAGTCGTGCACGGACAAGTGCACGAAGGCGTTCCAGGCGGCGAAGGCGAAGTGCGCCAAGAAGTGCCCCAAGGGCAAGGGCAAGTCCACACCCCAGCCGCACTCGCACGACCACGGCGACCACGAGGAGTGAGTCCTCGCGTGGATTGAAGGACCGGCAGGAGGGTGTTACGGGCGCTCAAGCCATGAGCGACGCCCCCTCCCGCAAGGACCTCGACGCCACCGTCCACCTGCCGCGCACGGAGTTCCCCATGAAGGGGAACCTGGGCCAGCTCGAACCGCGCCTGCTCGCCTGGTGGCGGGAGCAGGACGTGTGGAAGCAGTTGCTCGCGAAGAACGCGGGCCGTGAGCCCTTCGTGCTGGCGGACGGGCCGCCGTACGCCAACGGCCACCTGCACGCCGGGCATGCGCTCAACAAGGTGCTGAAGGACATCGTGGTGAAGTTCCGGAACCTCTCCGGGCGCCGTGTGACTTCATCCCAGGCTGGGACACCCACGGTCTGCCCATCGAGCAGGCCGTGGAGAAGCGCCTCAAGGATCAGAAGCTGGACAAGCGCACGCTGTCGCGTGACGCGCTCCTGGAGCGCTGCCGCGAGTACGCGCTGGAGTTCGTGGACATCCAGCGCGCCGAGTTCCAGCGGCTGGGTGTGTTCGGGACGTGGGACGCGCCCTACCGGACGCTCGACTTCAGCTACGAGGCGCAGGAGGTGCGCGAGCTGGCCGCGTTCGCGCGCCGGGGCATGCTGTACCGGCGCAAGAAGCCCGTGGCGTGGTGCCTCCAGGACCAGACCGCGCTCGCGGAGGCGGAGGTGGAGTACGCGGAGCACACGTCGCCGTCCGTGTACGTGGCCTTCGACGCGGGGCCGGCGCTGCTGGACACGCTGCCGCAGCTGAAGGGGCAGCGCGTGTCCTTCGTCATCTGGACCACGACGCCGTGGACGCTGCCGGCGAACCTGGCCATCGCCGTCAACCCCACGTTCGAATACGTCTTCTACCGGCTGGAGGACCGCGTCCTCTGCGTGGCGAAGGACCTGCTGGCGAAGGTGCTGGCGGAGGTGAAATCGGACGAGCTCGCCGTGAAGCACGTGCAGCTCCCCACGGGGGAGGTGTCGTCACCGGCGCTGGTGGATCCGTCCCGCATCCTCGCGTACGCGACGGGCGAGGACCTGGAGCACGTGACGTATCAACACCCGTTCTATGCGAGGGAAGGGCGCGTGGTGCTGGGCGAGCACGTCACGTTGGATGCCGGCACGGGGCTGGTGCACACGGCGCCGGGGCATGGCCAGGAGGACTACGAGGTCGGCCTGAAGTACGGCCTGGACATCTACAACCCGGTGCGCGCGGACGGGCGCTACGACGACACGGTGGGAGAGGTGCTCGCGGGCCGGCGCGTGTTCGACGCGAACCCGGTGGTGCTGGACCTGCTGGTGCAGCGGGGCGCGCTGCTCAATGACAAATCAGACACCGTCACGCACAGCTATCCGCATTGCTGGCGTTGCCACCAGCCGGTCATCCAGGCGGCGACCTACCAGTGGTTCATCCCCATGGATGCGCCGTTCCACGGCACGCAGACGTTCCGGCAGGTGGTGCTGGAGCAGGTGGACACGGTCCAGTGGGTGCCGTCGTGGGGGCAGTCGCGGATCCGCGGCATGCTGGAGGGCCGCCCGGACTGGTGCATCAGCCGGCAGCGCAGCTGGGGCGTGCCTATTCCCATCGCGTACTGCGACGGGTGCGACGACGCGGTGGTGTCTCCGGATGTCATGGAGCGCGTGGCGGCGGCGGTGGAGAGGGAGGGCGCGGGCGTGTGGTACCGCACGCCGGTGAAGGAATTTCTCGGGGAGGACTTCCTGTGCCCGCGCTGCGGCAAGGGGGAGTTCCACCGCGAGACGGACATCCTGGATGTGTGGTTCGACTCGGCGTGCATGGCGTCCGCGGTGCTGGAGAAGCGGCAGCGCGTGCCGGCGGACCTGTTCCTGGAGGGGAGTGATCAGCACAGGGGCTGGTTCCATTCCTCGCTGCTGGTGTCGGTGGGCACGCGCGACGTGGCGCCCTACAAGGCCTGCCTCACGCATGGCTTCGTGGTGGATGGCCAGGGCGAGAAGATGTCCAAGAGCCGGGGCAACACGGTGGCGCCGGACAAGGTCATCCAGCAGTACGGCGCGGAGGTGCTGCGGCTGTGGGTGGCGGCGAGTGACTACCGCAACGACGTGCGCCTGTCGGACGCCATCCTCAAGGGGCTGTCGGAGGGCTACCGGAAGATCCGCAACACGCTGCGGTACGCGCTGGGCAACCTGCACGACTTCAACCCGGCGAAGGACGCGGTGTCCGCGGACAAGTTGTTGCCCCTGGACCAGTGGGCACGAGGACGGCTGGCGCAGGTGGCCGCGCGCGTGCGTCAGGCCTATGAGGATTATGAGTTCCACCTCGTCTACGCGACGGTGGTGGACTTCTGCGCCAATGACCTGTCGGCCGTGTACTTCGACATCCTGAAGGACCGGCTCTACACGGCGAAGCAGGACGGTCCCGCGCGGCGCGGTGCGCAGACGGTGCTGCACGAAATGCTCACGGTGCTGCTGCCGCTGCTGGCGCCGGTGATGAGCTTCACGGCGGAGGAGGCATGGCAGCACCTGCCGGGCGAGCGCGCGAAGAGCGTGTTCCTGGCGGGCTTCGCGGAGATGACGGCCGCGATGCCGCCGGAGCTGGAGGCGCGTTACGCGAAGCTCTTCGCGGTGCGCAGCGCGGTGCAGGGTGTGCTGGAGGTGGCGCGGCGGGACAAGCGCATCGGCGCGTCGCTGGAGGCCCGCGTGGTGCTGAGCGCCACGGGCGCGGTGCGGGAGCTGCTGGAGGTGCACCTCGCGGAGCTGCCCGGGCTGTTCATCGTGAGCCAGGTGGAACTGGCTGAGGCTCCGTCTGATTCAGCGAAGGCCCTGGATGTTTCACAGACCTTCGGTGAGGGGGCGTCCCTGTCCGCAGAGGCGCTACTGGCGAAGGGCACCAAGTGTCCCCGCTGCTGGGTGTACTCGGAAGCGTTGGGGCGGGGGGACGACGTTTGTCTCAAGTGCCGTGAGGCATTGAGCTGAGACAGCGCGAAAAGACGCCACCGCGAGGAATGCTCGCGGTGGCGTCTTTCATCGTCACTGTTCGGTGTCTGCCTGAAGTTGAACCCTTATAGGGAGGGAGCCGTAGGAACGGATGGGATCACATGTCGCTGCCCGCGTCCAAGGCTTCAGGTCGTACCGGTCGCTGACGACAATCTTGTGGATGCAGTCGCCTCTATCGTTGGCCGCCGGACCGACATGACGCGGATTGGGGGGCGCGTTGAAGCCTGTCCCCTGGGTTGTTGCGCACAGGGTCGTGCCGTACTCCTCGTCAGTCAGGACGGCGCGCTGGTGGAGGAGGTTCGGGTTCTCCGTATGGATCTTGACCTCCGCCTTGTAGCGCATGATGCAGTTATGCGCTCCCGAGAAGACGCTTTGCGTTCCGTCCTCCCTACATTTGGTGGAGATGAGGAATCTGGGCAGATTGTCGTCAGGATCCGCGACAGGAGCGAGGTTCGGGGTCTCTCGATAGGCGTCGACCAGTCCTGCGGCCAGGCCCAGCGGGTACTTGGGGGCTTCCCTGTACTGGGAGTTACCAAGGTCTTCCCATGCGGCTACGAAGAATCCCCACTCACCGTGGTGAGGAACATTGACGGAGTGGGCGAGTTCATGGGCAACCGCTGTTTTCATGCCGTCCGGTGGTGTCTTCGATGCAATTTCGATTCGTGAAACGCTCTTGGGGTTGCCGGGTCCTGGGAGGGTGTTGGAGGTTCCCTTTTCACCCAGCACCTCGTACAAGAGGACCACGTGCTGATCCGTCACGTGGGTCGCCTTGATGTAGAAGGGGTTGATCACGCGGTTTGAGAGCGCGAAATCATCGTCACCCACAAGGTGCACCTGGATGTTGGTCAGTTCTTTGAAGAAGTTAATGCCCGCAGTGGCTTTGCTCCCCATCTTGTTGTTGAGGAAGTAATCAACGTCCGAAGGCTTGGTTCGGGTGTGATTGTTGTTGAGGATGAAGCCTCTGTATTCCTCATAGTGGCTCAGCCCGTCTCCTGGCTTGCTGACGTCGCCACGTCCATCTCCCAGCGTTTCGCCGTCGTCCAGGTCCGCTTTCGAAAGGCTGCTCTCAGTGGTCTTCCACTGGGTAGCGATGTGTGAGTCAGCCGTTCTCTTCGGCAAGAGGAGCGGGTCTTTCGTGCGCGAAGGGGGATTGGTGGGCGGGCTTTCCGGATCCTCGATCACCGACATGACAACCTTGCCATCTTCGGTTTCGGCCCGCGCGATGACGTCTCCGTATCCTCCGAAGTCAAACGAGGAGATGACAGCCTTTGCCTCCTCGTACTGTCCCACAGGGGTCTTCACCGTTGCGATGTCGACGAATTCCAGGCCGAGCGCTGCGTTTTTATCCTGCTCGAACTGCAGATCCTTACCATCAGGGGTCGGGCTTGAATCGAGCGCGTTCATGGCAATACCCGGCATGTTGGAAGACGTCAGGAAGAACGTGATCTGTTTCACCTTAGGCGTCGTCGTGGGATCAGGCTTGGGCATGACCTTGGCCTTTACGCGGATGGTAGACCCAGGTTCCAGCGCACCTTCCGTCAGGGAGGTCCCGACGACGGGATCGATATGGGCGAGCGGCAGCCAGTTGTCGTAGTCCTCCGCGCTCAAGACGAGGTCGAAGTCATCACTTTCAGGCTGGAGGTCCCACTCGATGTCCCACTCCACGGGGGTGACACCGTAGGGCACGGGGTCCGGTATGCTCGTCAGGACGGTAGAGTCACTGGTGATGAGGTGCTTCGTCCCGTGGATGCGCAGGGGCGCGTCGACCGCGGGGAGGTCGAAGACGAAGTGGCTGCCGAACTGGATAGGGCTCAGCAGGTACCACGCGAACATTGTGTCGGTCGTGGTCCCGTATTGCGTGACCGTTCCCTTGCACGGAATGCTGGTGAACGGAGTCAACTGCATCTTGTAGGCGGTGTCCGAAGGGAACTCCATCGTGGACGTTTTGGCTGGGGTGCTGTCCGAACACCGGGCCACCTGGGTCGAGATCGTCTGCCCTGGTAGATGTCCTGTTCGATCCGGCTGAAGTTGTAGAAGCCTCGCTTGATGTCGACGAACGCGAAGTTCGACGCCTCCAGCATGTTGACCTCAATGGGAGCGAAGTACGTCAGGTCGCCTTTCCACTGGTGCGTGGTATCATCCGCGTCCGTTTAACGTGATGGGGAAAAGCAGAGCAGAATCAAGGACCTGAG
>NZ_JBKGHJ010000879.1:0-1964 GCF_046520365.1 Corallococcus sp. 4LFB | reverse complement strand
CCACGGGGGGCGGCTCCACGGGGACCGGGACTTCCGCGGGCGCGGCGTCCTGCGCGGGCGCGACGTCCACGGGGATGGGCGGCGCGGCGTTCAGCCACTGCTCGATGCCCGGCTTGCTGCTCTGCACGGGCTCCAGCGGCGCGTTGCCCAGCTCGCGGATGAGGCCCTCGAAGTACAGCTTGCTGATGATGCCCAGCGCGGCCAGGTCCTCGAAGTCCGAGTCCTCCACCACGCGCGACAGCGCGCGCTTGCCGTCGAACAGGCGCAAGAGGCCGTTCACCTCGTCGGGGATCTCCGACAGGCGGTCCGCCAGCTGGTGGTAGTCGATCTCGAAGACCGTCTCCAGCGGCGGGAGCTGCTCGAGCATCCGGCCCCACTCGTCCAGCCGGCGCATGCCCTCCATGAGGAGGCCCTGCGTGGAGACCTCGATGCGCTCGGTGCGGTCCAACGTGGTGAACTGCACGTCGAACTGGCCTTCGAACGTGTTGAGCAGGCGGTAGAAGGCGTTCTCGCCCTTGAGCCGGCCCAGCTCCGCGTCGATGACGCGGCCTTCCTTGAAGTAGACGACGCCGGTGCGCTCGCCCTGGATGGAGATGACGCCCGTCTTGCGGCCGATTTCGAAGGTCTGGACCAGGTCCACGACGCCCATGTCGGCGAGGCTTCCCGCGAAGCCGCCCTTGGTCGTCTCGCGCTTCTCGATGCGTTCCTTCTCGGCCTTCTGAAGGATCATCTTCACGCGGGTGACGATCTCTTTGATGTAGATGGGCTTCGTCAGGTAGTCGTCGCCCCCGAGCTCCAGGCCGCGCACCTTGAACTCGACCGACTTCTGGTTCGTCAGGAAGACGAAGGGGATGAACTTGAAGCGCTCGTCGGACTTGAGCTGCTTGCAGAGCTCGAAGCCGTCCATCTCCGGCATCTTGGTGTCCGCGAGCACGAGGTCCGGCGGGCTGATCTGGACCTTCTCCAGCGCATCCTTGCCGTGGATCGCAGTCGTGACGGAGAAGCCCGCCTTCTTCAGGCTGACCTCCATCACGCGCAGACTCTTCGCGTCACCGTCGACGAGGAGCAGGTGCTGCTTGGCCACGTGGCATGCCTTTCAAAACGGGCGGGACGGCGGATCCAACGGACGCGCCCCGTGGGGGCAAGCATCGGGTCCGGCTTTCAGGTGTGTCAATGGGCGGGACTGTCTGGAAAACCGGCCGGTTCCCTTCCTGGAGGACAGGCAGGTCAGCGGAAGAGACCCTTCTTGGGCGGGTTCTTCTTGCGCATGTCGATGAGCCGCAGCTCCTGGTTCGCCTCCAGGTGCTTCGGGTTCGCGCGCACCGCTTCGCGGAAGTGCCGCTCCGCCCGGTCCATGTCCCCTTCCACGCGGGCGATGACGCCCAGCTGGTAGTGGGCGCGATCACAGTTCGGGTCGGTGCGCACCGCATCCGCCATCCACTGTTTCGCGCGGGGCATGTCGGCCTTGCGGCTGGGGTCCATGTAGACGGCCCAGGCGCGCGCCGCCAGGTACAGGGGCTTGGGGTCCAGGCCGTAGGCGCGCTCGTAGTGCTCGCTGGCGGCGACGAAGTCGCGCTTGCGGAAGAAGACCTCGCCCATGCGGAACAGGTCGTCCGCGCTCGTGTCCGCGCGGGCCGCGGCGGGGCTGCCGGGACGGCCGCTGGAGGCCGGGGGCTTGGGGGCGGACTGCGCGCCCTGCTGGGCCAGCTGGTAGTTCTTGCGGCGGGTGTCGTCGTGGAGGACTTCGTAGGCCTCGCGGATGGACTCGAAGACGGCGGTGATCTTCGGCGCCAGGTGGGGCAGCGACGGGGGCAGCCGGTCCGGGTGGAAGACCTTGGCGAGGCTCAGGAAGGCGGCCTTCACCTGGTCGCGCGAGGCATCCTGCGGGACGCCCAGCGTGACGAAGTGGTCCTTCTTCGTCTGGATGTCGGCGTAGCGCTGCTCAATCTGCTGCGCGAGCGGCC
>NZ_JBKGHJ010000878.1:0-1968 GCF_046520365.1 Corallococcus sp. 4LFB | reverse complement strand
CAGCTCCTGGGACGCCAGCTCCGGCAGCGGCAGGTACACCTCCGCCACGCGCTCGCGCGCCCGGGCCAGCCGCGTCGCCAGGGACATGGGCGCTTCGCCGGGCAGCGCGCTCTCGCCCGCGTCCACCAGGTCGTCCAGCCGCCGGCAGAAGGCATACAGCGCGAAGGCCGCCTTCTTCCGCTGGCCGAAGAGGAGGTACGACGCGAAGAAGAAGCTCTTGGCGTGGTGGCGCGTGACGACCCGCGCGCGCTGGTAGCCCCGGGCGATGAGCGCCGGAGAAGCGATGCCGCTCATGCCGCCACCTCCACCGCCGCCGGGGCGCCCTCGCGCGGCGACAGCGCCACGCCCTGCTGGTGCGCCCACGCCATCAGCCGCTCGGTGACGAGCCGCGCGGAGATGAGCACCGTGGGCAGGCCCGTGCCCGGCTGAGTGGAGGCCCCCACGAAGAAGAGGTTCTTCACGCGAGGGTCCACGTTGGCCGGGCGGAAGGGGCCAATCTGGAAGAAGTTCTGCGCCAGCCCGAACGCGCTGCCGCGCGCCAGGTTGTACGTGCCCGCCCAGTCATCCGGGGTGAAGACGCGCTCCACCTCGATGTCCGCCTCCAGGTCCGGGTAGCCCAGCTCCGCCATGCGCTGGAACACCTTCGCGCGCACCTTCGGGCCCTCCACCTTCCAGTCCAGGTCCGCGTGCTGGTGCGGCACCGGCACCAGCACGTAGAGCGAGTCCTTCCCCTCCGGCGCCAGCGAGGGGTCCGTGCGCGTGGGCACGTTGACGTAGAAGCTGGGGTCCTCCGGCACGCGGAAGCGCTGGAAGATGTCGTCGAAGGAGCCCGCGTAGTCCCGGCCGAACATCACGTTGTGATGCAGCAGGCCCGGCACCCGCTTCTTCATGCCCAGGTAGAGCATGTAGCCGCTGGAGGTGAAGCGAAGCTTCCCGCCGCGCTTGAACGGCGCGTCCTTCGGGTCGAGCAGCTTCTCGTACGCGTACGGCAGGTCCGCGTTGCACAGGACGGCATCCGCGGCCACCACCTCACCGCCCGCGAGCCGCACGCCCGTGGTGCGCCCCCCTTCCGTGAGGATGCGCTCCACCGGACGGCCGTAGTGCAGCGTCACGCCCTCCTCGCGCGCCAGCCGCTCCAGCGCGAGGGGAATGGCATACAGCCCGCCCTTGGGGAACCAGATGCCCACGCCCAGCTCGGTGAAGGGCAGCAGGCCATACACCGCGGGCGACTCGAAGGGGGACACGCCCAGGTACATGGTCTGGAACGTCATCGCCGCGCGCAGCCGGTCGTCCTGGAAGTAGCGGCTGACGTCCGCGTACATGCGGCGGTGCGCGCGCGCCTTGAAAATCTTGGCCAGCACCCCGGGGGAGAAGTAGTCGCGCACGCCGTTGAAGTTGCGGCCCACGAAGTGGTCCAGGCTGATGCGGTACTGGTCGCGCCCCTGCGCCATGAAGGCCAGGTAGCGCTGGAAGCTGCCGGGCTCCACGCGCTCCAGCTCGCGGCCCATGGTGCACAGCTCGGACGTGAAGGTGACGTCGGAGCCGTCCCGGAAGTGCACCCGGTAGTTCGGGTCGCAGCGGATGAGCGTGAGGTAGTCCTCGATGCGGCGGCCCAGCGCGCGGAAGGTCTCCTCGAACACCTCCGGCATCAACACGATGGTGGGGCCCACGTCCCAGGTGAACCCGTCCACCTGGAGCTGGTTGCACCGGCCGCCGGGGCCGTGCGTCTTCTCGAAGACCTGGACGTCGAAGCCCTGCCGCGCGAGCCTCGCCGCCGCGGCCAGCCCTCCCACCCCCGCGCCCACCACCACCACCCGCTTGCCCTGTGCGCTCATGACGGTGTCCTCAGGAAGCGCGACGCGCGAGCCGGCGGATGAGGGCGTCCAGCAAGTCCCGCATGCCGTGGGGGTTGGGCAACGCCTGCAGGCTCCGCCGCGCCGCGCGCGAGGCCCGCTCCACCGCGCGCTC
>NZ_JBKGHJ010000877.1:0-1973 GCF_046520365.1 Corallococcus sp. 4LFB | reverse complement strand
GCTTCGGGCCGCGCCCAGCACGCCGCGTCCGCCGCCCACGCCGGAGCAGATCCTGGCGCTGGCCACGCGCGAGCACGTGCCGGCGCGCATCGCCAAGGGTGAGCTGGAAGGCAAGATGAAGGCGCGTATCTGGCGCAAGCTGCACGCCGAGGAGGCGAAGCGCTTCGACCAGGTCTACGAGCTCATGGGCCAGACGCCGGGCCTGTCGCTGGGGGACGCGTTCGGCATCCTCCAGAGCGGCCTGACGGTGCAGGAGTTCATGGCGCGCAAGGAGCGCAGCCAGCGCAAGGCGGCCATCAAGCAGGCGCGAGGCCAGGTGGACAACGCGCTCGTCGCGGACTTCCTGGGCGCCTTCATCGAGCAGAAGACCGAGCTGTCCGTGGTGCTGGCGGAGCGGTCGCTGCTGGACACGCTCCTGGCGGAGGAGGCCATCGCCTTCACCTTCGAGCGCACGGGCCGGCTGGAGAAGCTCCAGGTGGTGCTCATCGCGCGCAGGGGTGACTGGGAGCGGCTGATGCCGAACCTGGAGCGCGACGCGAAGCTCACGCAGAAGCCGGCGCAGGTGGCCCGGCAGCCGGACAAGCGGCCCTACTCGGACCCCCGGCCGTTCCTGCCGCACATCGGGCAGACGGTGAAGCTGGTGCTGCGCAACGGCATCACCGTGGAGGCGCCGCTCCTGCGCGTGGGCCGCTTCGACGTGCTCCTGGGTGAGCCGGGGCACGAGCTGTTCGTCCCGCTGCACGCGCTCTTGCGCTTCGAGGCGCCCCCGGCCCCGGCCGACGACGCCTCCGACGACGACGACGCGGACGCTTCGAAGCCCGACGCCGCGAGCTGAAATCCGCTCGCGGTGCCGTTACTTCCGGGCGGCCCTGCCTTCAGGCGGGCCGCCCGTGTCCTTCCTCCCCTGGAGTTTCCATCCATGCGCCCCTTCTTCTCCCGCATCATCAAGCCCTGGCTCGCGCTCACCGCGGCGGCGGTCCTCGCGGGCGCGTCGCAGCAGGCGTGCTCCAAGGAGTCCTCCGCGAAGGAGCCGGGCGCGCCCACCGCACAGGAGGTGGGGCGGCGGGAGAACGGCGTGCACGTGGTGGACCTGGCCGTCACGGAGAAGGGCTTCGAGCCCTCGCCGGTGCAGCTCAAGAAGGGCGAGCCGGTGAAGCTGGTGGTGACGCGCAAGACGGACCTGACGTGCGCCACCGAGCTGGTGATGGACGAGTACAAAATCGACACGAAGCTGCCCCTGAACACGCCCGTGGACATCACCTTCACGCCCAACCAGTCCGGGACGCTCAAGTACGGCTGCGCGATGGGGAAGATGATCGCCGGCACCTTCATCGTGGACTGAAGCCCGCGCAGGGGGGCAGCCGCCCGTTAACTGGCGATGTCCCCCCGGCCGGGTAGGCTCGACGCCCTGCATGGGCAGCTCGGAGCTCTTCACCCGGCACGTCTTCCTGGACCTCGAAACGACGGGGCTCGACCCCCGCGTGGATGAGGTCATCGAGGTGGGCTGCCTCTTCTTCGAGGACGGCCGGGAGGTGGACCGCTTCTCCCGCCTGTACTCCGCGTCGCGCCCGCTGAACCTCACCATCCGCCGGCTCACCGGCCTCTCCGACGCGCAGCTCGCCGGACAGCCCCGCTTCGACGCGGAGCGCGCCCAGCTGCGGGAGCGGCTCAAGGGCTGGACGGTGGTGGCGCACAACGCCCCGTTCGAGAAGGGCTTCCTGCCGGACGTGCTCGGGGGGGTGCCGGTGCTCGACTCGTGCGAGCTCATGCACTACCTGCACCCGGAGCTGCCCAGCCACTCGCTGGAGTCGCTGATGCGGTGGGCGAAGCTGGGCTCGCAGCAGCCGCACCGCGCGCTCCATGACTGCGTGGGCGGTGCACGCGGTGCTGGTGCACGCGCTGGACGGCTGCGTGCGGGACGGGCGCGCGGAGGACGTGGCGGACCTGCTGGCCACGATGGACCCGCGCGCGCG
>NZ_JBKGHJ010000876.1:0-1974 GCF_046520365.1 Corallococcus sp. 4LFB | reverse complement strand
GCCATCGTCTTCTTCGGTGCGTCGCGTCCGCGCGGCGCCGCTCCAGCAGCGCGCCACCGCTGCCCGCGTTCATCCAGTCCGACGGACGGGCGTCGGCCGCGCCCTTGAGCTCTGCCGCGCGTTGTCCTGCTTCCGGTCCGCGAGCTGCTCCATCGGCTCGGGCGGGGCCATCGCCAGGGGCGCGCTCGAAGGCGCGGGCGGGGGCATGGCGGCGCGCGGGGCGGGAGCCTCCGCCTTCTGCTTCGCCTCCTCCATCGCCGGGCTGGAGGCCTTCTGCGTCAGGTTCGGCTCCAGGTGGAGGTTCTGGCTGACCGTCAGCGTCAGGAGGCCGAAGGTGCTCACCGTGGCCAGGCCCACCGCGGGCAGGAGCCAGCGGCGCCAGCGCGAGGGCTTCGGCTCGGGCCCGCGGCGGCGCGGCGCGCGGACTGCTGCGCGTACGCGAGCAGCGACTCCAGGCCCGCGTCCGGCGCGGGCTCCGAGGACAGCTGCGCCATGGTGGTCCGCACGCCGCGGATGTCCGCCAGCGCCTTGGTGCAGCGCGCGCAGCCCTGGACGTGCTGCTCCAGCGACCGGGCCTCCGACGCGGCAGCTCGCCGTAGGCGAAGTCGAGGAGCCGGTCCTCGTGCGCGTGGGCATTCTGGGCACTCATCCCGCCACCGTCCTTCCATCCTCCGACAGGTCGCCATCCACGCCCAGCTCTCCCAGGCGGCGGCGCAGGCCCTCCAGCGCGTAGCGCATCCGGCTCTTCACCGTGTTCTCGGACACACCCGTCACCTCGGCGATCTCCTTGAACGGGATGCCGCTGTACTCCCGCAGCACGAACACCTCGCGCTGCTCCTCCGGCAGGCCCGACAGGGCGCGCTCCAGCAGGGGCCGCAGGCGCGCGTTGTGCGCCCCGCGCTCCGGACTGGCGCCGGCATCCGGCAGCCCCTCGCCCAGCGGACGTCCCTCGTCCCCGTCGGCACCCGCCGCGGGGGCTTCCAGGGACGTCGCCTGGCGGTAGCTCTCTTTGCGCGTGCTGTCCACGCAGAGGTTCCTCGCGATGGTGTACAGCCAGGTCGTGAACCGGGCCTTGGGCTCGTATTCCCGGGCGCTGCGGACCACCTTGAGCCACGTCTCCTGCAGCACGTCCTCCGCCCGTGCCCGCTGCCCCACGAAGCGCAGGATGAAGTTGAACACCGGCGCGCGGTGCTTGCGCACCAACGCTTCGAACGCGCGCGCGTCTCCCGCCTGGAAGGCGAGCATCAGCTGCTCGTCTGAGGTTTCGGGTGCCAAACTTCCCCCAGTGCCCATGAAGCCACGGGTGCCATCCCCTTCACCGCCCACGGCCTGTAACGGACAGCCGTGCGCGAAAGGTCTATTCCGGCCGTGGCCGCCGGTAAGTGGCGAGAATGACAGGGACCGCCACCCCTGTCACCAGAAGTGCCTGCGCCAGCAGCACCGCCGGCAGCGGGCGCTGCACGTGCACGTACAGCGAGCGGCCAAGCCCCACCCCCAACAGGATGCCCGTCAGCGTGCGCAGCGCGTTGGAACCGGACGCGGGCCGGAAGCGTCCCACCGCCCAGTCCACCAGCGCGGGCAGCGTGAGGGCCAGCACCACCGGCACGTCCCACTCCCACCCAAGCGCGCCTTCAGCGCGAACAACCCCAGGAACACGGCGGCGAGCACCGGGTACGTGCCCAGGCACCGCGCGCACACGCGCACGCCCGCGAGCACGTACGTGCGGTTGTACTCATCCGCGTGATGATGGCTGAGCCAGAACACCGGCGCCTCCTCCGGACGCGGAAACAGCGGTCCCGTCCCGCACGTCCCGCGTCTCCCCTTCCGCCAGGAAGCACGCCGCGGCGTGGCCTCCGCCCAGCGGATACAGCGGCGGCGACTCGCGCCGGCAGCGCTCCATCGCATGGGGCAGCGCGGGTGGAACGCGCAGCCGGCCGGCGGCGACAGGGGCGAGGGCGGCTCTCCCGGCAGGAG
>NZ_JBKGHJ010000875.1:0-1974 GCF_046520365.1 Corallococcus sp. 4LFB | reverse complement strand
TCGGTGGCAGCCTTGGGCTTCACGGCGGCTGGGCTCGGCTTCGCGGCGGCCTTGGGGGCCTCCGGCTTCGCGGCGGCCTTGGGCAGCGGCGGCAGGGACTCCGAGGCCGTCTTGCGGGTGAGCTCGTCCGGGAAGGTGAGCGGCGGCTCCTGGCGCGCGTCGTGGAGGACCTGCGCGTTGGCGTCCAGCGCGGAGAGCAGGTCCGGGGCGGCGGCGGTCTGCGCGTCGCCGGAGAGCTTCTTGCCCACCACCACGCCCAGCACGAACACGGCGCCCATCACGACGATGCCGGCGATCAACAGGCTGACGATCTGCCGGTTGTCCAACGAGACGTCGAACTTCTCCTTCATCCGGTGGGCGTCACGCATGGCGGGGCAAACCTCATTGCGCGCTCGGGCCGTGTAACGGCCTGTAGCGACAGCGTGCGCGCAAGCTACGCCCCACCCCCAGGCGGGTCAAATTCACGGAGGCCACGTTGGAGCGACGCGCGCGAGGCCCAAAGTCAGGCCCCGGCGGCGCTGGCGACGGCTGCGGTGCAGGCGCACGACGCGCCGGGTGGGATCAGACGATCCACCCGCCGCCGAGCACGCGATCCCGGTCGTAGACCACCGCGGCCTGGCCCGGCGTGACGGCGCGCGCGGGCGCATCCAGCTTCACCGACACGAGCCCGTGCTGCGAGATGTGGATCCGCCCCGGGGCGCCCGCGTGGCGGTGACGGATGCGGACCTCCACGGCCTGTTCCGGCGGGGGCGGCCCGTCCACCCAGTGCGGCTGGAGCAGCCCGAACTGCGCGCGGCCGGTGCCCTCCGCGGGCCCCACGACGACGCGGTTCGTCTCCGGCTCCAGGCGCTGCACGTAGCGCACCTCGCCGCCGCCCAGGTTGAGCCCCTTGCGCTGCCCCACGGTGAAGCGATGGATGCCGTTGTGCGTACCCAGCACCCTGCCGTCCGGATCCACGACCTCTCCGGAGGGCTGGGGGCCGGCGACCTTCTCCACGAACCCGGCGTAGTCGCCGTCGGGCACGAAGCAGATCTCCATGCTCTCCGGCTTGTGGGTGGTGGGCAGGTGGTGGCGCTCGGCGACGGCGCGCACCTCGGTCTTGGTGAGGTGACCCACCGGGAAGAGGACGTCCTTGAGCTCCTCCTGGCCCAGCGTGAAGAGGAAGTAGCTCTGGTCCTTGGCGGCGTCCACGGCGCGGCGCAGGTGGAAGCGGCCGTCCACCTCCTCCACCTGGGCGTAGTGGCCGGTGGCCAGCCGGGCGCCCAGGGCGCGCGCGCGCTTGAGGAGGAAGTTGAACTTCACGTCGCGGTTGCAGCTCACGCACGGGATGGGCGTCTTGCCGCCCAGGTACGACTGGACGAACGGATTGACGACCCGGTCCTGGAAGATCTCCTCGGCGTTGGCCACGTAGAACGGGATGCCCAGCGTCTGGGCCACCGCGCGGGCGTCGTCGATGTCGTCCGGACTGCAGCAGCTGCCACACTTCGCGTTGCCCTCGTAGGACCAGACGCGCAGGGTGATGCCGATGACCTCGTGGCCCTGCTCCTTGAGCAGGGCGGCGGCGGCCGAGGAATCCACCCCACCGCTCATGGCAACGACGACTCGCATGGGGCTCCTTCCTACACGCCTCCGGGCCGGGACGCACGGCCCGAGGCGCTCCAGGCCCCCTCCCCTGCCCTCCGGGCGGAGAGGAGGCCCCCGTTTCAAGAACCGCGCGCCGCCCAGGCCGTGAGCCGGGCGCGGAGCGCGTCGGCGGTGTTCAGCGACGGCTCATCGAGCACCAGCTCCACCAGGTACCGGGTCGCCTCGCCCACCTTCGGCGACGGGCCGATGCCCAGCGTCTTCATGATGTCGCCCCCGGTGAGCGCCAGCTCCTTCGCGGACAGGGGGGGCTTCGCGGCGGCCAGCGCCTCCAGACGCGAGGCCAGCGCCTCCAGCGCCGGGAGCTGCTCCGGGGCCCGGACCCGGACGCGG
>NZ_JBKGHJ010000874.1:0-1984 GCF_046520365.1 Corallococcus sp. 4LFB | reverse complement strand
TGTGAGTCCCCGCCCGAGCAGCGCCACACCGCCGCGCCGAGCAGCAGGAGCGCGCCCACCAGCACCCGGCCCCGGTGCCGGAACACGCCCACCGCCAGCCGGGCGAACAGCGACGGCGCGCCCCTCGCTGGTGAGTCGTCCCCCTGTCCCGACATGCCCGCCCCCCGTTCGCTCGCCCCGCCGCGCACCACGGAACTGGTGACGGGCGGAGCGCTTGGACAGGGGCTTCATCCCTGGGGGCAATGCAGGAGTGGACGGCGCGGCCCCGCGCCTGCCCCTCCCCCGGGGCCCGGCCTCACTGCCACTTGTAGACGAGGCCCTGCGCGTGGAGGCCCCACACGGCCCCATCGCCGGCCGCGGTGGGAGTCCGCCGGGTTGGTGGCCCACAGCGTCCCATCCGAGGCGGTGGAGATGTTGCTCACGGTGCCGCCCATCCGCTGCCAGCCGGAGCCGGTCCACTTCCAGTTGAAGCCCGCGCTGTCGAGCCCCCAGCTGGCCCGGAAGCACTCCACGGTGCCGTCGCCGCAGGGCCCCGCTGCGTCCTCCCGCTCAATCCGCGGCACCAGGTCTCCGGGCCCTTGCGAGCGGATGACCTCGGGGGGCCTGGGCTCACGGCCGCGAGCGGAGCTTTGATGGACGTGGCGAGCCCCGCTCGCCGCGCCCTGGGAACTCGGTCAAACGGATGCGCTTCACGGAAGCTCCAGGACAGTCAGCATCTCCCCAGGTTCCGGTCACGCCGGCATGCGCACGCCCGCGAGCTTCCGGTCCTCCAACACGGAATGCAGCGCGTGGATGCGTCCGTTCGCATCCACGTCCACGCGAATCACGGTGCGCAGGGCCAACAGCGGGTCCTTCCCCGGAGGGTACACGGCGACGATGGCGGGCAGTCCGTTGAGCATCCGGACCTCCCAGGCCACCGGCGCGCCTCGCAGCTCCATCAGGCGGCGGACGACGAGGACGACGCGCTGTGCCCCCACGACGGGCACCAGGGCCGCACGCACCTTGCCGCCTCCGTCCGAGAGGGCGCGCGCATCCGAGGTCAGCAAGGCCTCCGCGGCGGCCACGTCTCCCGTCATCAGCGCGCCGAGGAAGGCCTCCAGCGCGGCCCGCGTGCGGGCCTGCAGGTCGCGAGTGGGCACGCAGCGCGACTGGTCATACGCGGCCATCGCCGCCCGCGCGCGGTGGTGCACCACCTTCACGTTCGCTTCGCTCATGCGCAGCGCCTCGGCCACCTCGAGCACCGAGTAATCAAAGACATCGCGCAGTAGCAGCACCGCCCGCTGCTTGGGTGACAGGGCCTCCAGAGCCAGGAGGAAGGCGAACGAGACGCTCTCCAGCAGTTCGTAGCGACCCTCCGTCGAGCCGCCGCCAGGAAGCCGTGCTTCCGCCGAGGGTGGGACCTCTTCATCGCCTGTCTCCACGGGCGAAGGCAGCCACGGTCCGATGTAGCCCTCGCGCCGTCGCCGCCGCAGGTGGTCCCGCGCCAGGTTCACCGCCACGCGCGTCAGCCAGGGCCGCAGCGTGTCCAGCCGCTCCGGCGGTGCCGCGAGCGCGCGCGCATAGACCTCCTGCACCAGGTCATCCGCGTCCGCCGCCACGCCCGTCATCCGGTAGCAGAGCCCCCAGAGGAAGCGCTCGTGCTCGCGTGCGGCCTGTCCCAGTGCTCCTCGCGCCTGTGAGTCCATCCCCGTTCAAGCCTCCACCGCGGCGGAAGGACGCCTCCAGGCCCAGGCCCTCGGACATCCCTCCTGTCCCCATGAATGAGAAGGTGAGAACCCGGTTGGGTCTCCCCGTCAACGCCACATCACACGAACTGGTCCGACAGTCGGACAAGTTGGGAGAGCCGCCCTGGCCGGGGAGCCTCCGCGCCCTCCGGACAACGCGAACCGGCCCGACTGTCGGACCAGTTGGGAGAGCCGCCCTGGCCGGGGAGCCTCCGCGCCAGCTGGACAACGCGAACTGGTCCGACTGTCGGACCAGTTAG
>NZ_JBKGHJ010000873.1:0-1986 GCF_046520365.1 Corallococcus sp. 4LFB | reverse complement strand
CGCATGGGCTGACGCGGGCCGGCCGACGAGGGGGGGCGCGGGGGGCTGGTCGGGCCGCTCGCGCAGGGGGCGGGAATTCCCAAGGACGCGCGGTGTCCTCTGTCCTCGCTGAAGGCGTGACTCCTGTTACAGTCGCGCGACTTTTTCGTTCCCCCCTTCACAGACATCCGTTCGAGGAACTCACGGCATGCAAAGCACCGTCGCCGCGGGCGAGGCCCGCAAGGGGCATCCCCCGGGCCTGTATTTGTTGTTCGCCACCGAGATGTGGGAGCGCATGTCCTATTACGGCATGCGCGGCCTGCTGGTGCTCTTCCTCACCGACAAGGTGCGGGGCGGCTTTGGCTGGTCCACGGCGGATGCGCTGGGCCTCTACGGCACCTACACCGGCCTCGTGTACCTGACGCCCATCCTTGGCGGCTACATCGCGGACCGCTTCATCGGCCAGCGCAAGGCGGTGCTCCTGGGCGGCGTGCTGATGATCATCGGCCACCTGCTCTTGGCGTTCCCAGGCGTCCCCGTCTTCTATACGGGCCTGGGCTTCCTCATCATCGGCAACGGCTTCTTCAAGCCGAACATCTCCACCATGGTGGGCGGGCTGTACCCCGCGGGTGACGGCCGGCGCGACGGTGCCTTCACCATCTTCTACATGGGCATCAACCTGGGCGCCGTGCTGGGCAACTTCATCTGCGGCACGCTGGGCGAGCGCGTGGGCTGGCACTGGGGCTTCGGCTCCGCCGGCGTGGGCATGACCCTGGGCGTCATCACCTTCGTGCTGCTGGCGAAGCGGTACCTGGGCCCCGTGGGCCTGGCGCCCGCGCCGCGCACCCCCGAGGCGCGGACGACGGCGACGGAGGGCAAGCGCCCCGCCTTCAGCCGCGAGGAGTGGGACCGCATCATCGTCATCTTCATCATCGCGCTGTTCGTGGTCGCGTTCTGGACGGGCTTCGAGCAGGCCGGTGGCCTGATGAACCTCTACACGGACCAGAAGGTGGACCGCTCCATGTTCGGCTGGGAGGTGCCCACCACCTGGTTCCAGAACTTCAACTCCGTGTTCATCGTGACGCTGGCGCCGGTGTTCGCGATGGTGTGGAGCTCGCTGGCGGCGAAGGGCAAGGACCTGAGCATCCCGGTGAAGATGTCCCTGGGGCTCATCTTCCTGGCCGTGGGCTTCGCGTTCATGCTGGGCGCCTCCAAGGAGAGCGCGGCGGACGGCAAGGCGGCGGCGTGGTGGGTCATCATGGCGTACCTCTTCCACACCATGGGCGAGCTGTGCCTGTCGCCGGTGGGCCTCTCCATGGTGAGCAAGGTGGCGCCCCAGCGCGTCACCTCCGCGATGATGGGCGTGTGGTTCCTGGCGAACGCGGTGGCCAACAAGCTGTCCGGCGTGCTGGGCGGCTACTCGGAGAAGATGGGGGAGTTCAGCGTGTTCCTCACCATCGTCATCGGCGCGGGCCTGGCGGGCGTCATCCTGCTGTTCCTCGCCCCCATGCTGAAGCGGATGATGCACGGCACGGACGAGGTGACGACCGCGGCCCTGCCCGCGCACCAGGAAGGCACCGTCCACCCGGCCACCTGAGCCAGGGGGCGTCCCCTTCGAAGCACGAACGCCGGAGCGCCCCCCTGGGTGCTCCGGCGTTTTTCGTGGGGCCCTGCGTGCCCTGCACGCCCGCTTCCGCGTGAGTATCGATGCTGGAGCCCCATGCGGATCCAGATTGGAAAGAGCCGCTCCCCGGATTGCGCCGTCGCCGCGCGGGAAGCGGGCCAGGAGGCGCTGCGCGGCGTGAACGCCGCCACCTTCGCCCTCGTGCTGTGCACGGACCAGTACGACGCGGTGGCGCTGGCGTCCGCGGTCCGCGAGGAGCTGGGGGACATCCCCTGGGCCGGGTGCTGCGCGGCGGGCGTCTTCGCGGGCGCCGAGCTGCTGCTGCAGGGGCTGGTCATCGCGCTCTTCCGCGCGACGACTTCCGCGTCGGCGTGGGATGGCGG
>NZ_JBKGHJ010000872.1:0-1999 GCF_046520365.1 Corallococcus sp. 4LFB | reverse complement strand
GCCCGGCTCCGCGCGCTCACGGGCCTGCGCATCCGGGGCGTGGGCCACTGGAACCTGCTGGAGCAGTCCGAGCGCCCCACGCCGCCCTTCCTCGTCATGTACGAGCAGTTCGACGAGGTGAGCGACCTGCGCCGGGGCCGCCTGCGTCAGCAGTCCGAGGCGCGCGGGGTGGTGATGGACGCCTGGAGGAGCGTGACGATGCTGCTGGCCGACGGCGTGGCGGCGGCGGCGTTCGATGGGAAGTGGCGGCCCCTGGGCGCCGCGCAGCTCCAGGACATGCAGGAGCGGATGGCCTTCGCGCCAGAGCACGTGCTGCTCGCGGCCCTGGACGCGAAGGACCTGCGAGCCCAGGCGGACACCGTGTTGCAGGAGGTGCCCCACCACGTGGTCGCCTTCCACCTGGACCGCGCGAGCGTGCGCCTGTTCCTCAACGCCCGCACGGGCCTGCCCACGGCGGTGGAGACGGTGGGCGCGCATCCGGAAGACCCTTTCTGGAGCGTCTGGGGCGACGTGCGCACGGTGCTGTCCTTCCAGGCGTGGTCCCTGGAGTCCGGCGGCCTGCGCTATCCGCGCCACTGGGAGTGGGCGCGCAACGGCCAGCCCCACCACTCCGTCACGGTGACGGCGGTGACCGTCAATCCGCCGCTCGTGGACGCGGACTTCGCCGTGGCGGAGGACGTGAAGCAGGGCTTCGAGGCACGCCGCGCGAGGAAGCTGGACGACACGCCCGCGCTCCGTCCGGACGCCCCGCCCGTGGAGCTGGCGCCGGGCGTGGTGCAGCTGCCGGGCGCGTGGAACGTGGCGCTGGTGGCGCAGGACGACGGCGTGGTGGTGGTGGAGGGGCCGCTCGCGTCGGGCTACTCGGCGCGCGTGCTGGAGGAGGCCGCGAAGCGCTTCCCGGGCCTGAAGGTGAAGGCCGTGGTGTCCACCAGCGATGCCTGGCCGCACGTCGGTGGACTGCGGGAGTACGTGGCGCGGGGCATTCCGGTGTACGTGCTGGACCTCAACCGCGCGCTGGTGGAGCGGCTGGTGGCGTCGCCGCGCACGCTGCTCCCGGATGCGCTCGCGAGGAAGCCGCGCGCCGCGAAGCTCCAGGTCGTGGACGGGCGCCGGGTGCTGGGCAGCGGGAAGAACCGGCTGGAGCTGGTCCCGGTGCGCACGGAGACGGGAGAGCGGATGGTGTTCGCGTGGCTGCCGGAGCACCGGCTGCTCTACACGTCGGACCTGGTGCAGCCCCAGCCGGACGGCGCGTTCTTCAACGTGCAGCAGGTGGACGAGACGGTGGAGGTGGCCACGCGAGAGAAGCTGCCGGTGGCCCGCGTGTTCGGCATGCACCTGAAGCCCACGGACTGGAGCGCGCTCACCACCGCCGTGGAGAAGGCCCGCGCGCGCTGAGACGCGCCAGGTCCCCGGACCTGAAGTCTGTCCTCCTGGCTGAGAAGGTGAGAACGCCGCGGGCCCTCCCTGCCAGCGGCGCACCGCGAGAACCTGTCCGACTGTCCGACAAGTTGGGACATCCGCTGGGGATGCCTCCGCAGCATTCGAACCGCGGCAGCCTGTCCGACTGTCGGACAGGTTTTGGAGGACCGCGCCGGGCGGGAGGTGGGCAGCAGGGATGCCGGAGGGGCTTAGCGGGCTCGGCCCAGGCGTCGCTCCAGGTGTTCACGGCGGCTGCGGCTCACTCGCAGGCGCTGGCCGCTGCTCAGCACCACCACCTGCTCCGTGGGCGAGGGCCGGTGCACCTCCTGGATGCACTCCACGTTAACGATGGCGGAGCGGTGGATGCGAACGAAGCGCTCCGGATCCAACCGCGCCTCCAGTGCCGCCAGGCTCTCGCGCAGCACGTGGGCCTTGCCGTCCGCGTGCAGCGTGACGCAGTAGTCGTCCGCTTCAACCCACTCGATGTCCGCGACCGGGACGAGCACGGAGCGCAGGCCCACGCGCACCAGCAGCCGGTCCGCGAGGGGCTCCACGGGCCTTGGCGCCGCGCCCGCGTCCG
>NZ_JBKGHJ010000871.1:0-2009 GCF_046520365.1 Corallococcus sp. 4LFB | reverse complement strand
CTCGGCGGCGTCCTCCGCGGCCAGCTCCGTCATGCGCGCGGACTTCTGGCGCATGCGGCGCGCGAAGGCGGCCACGCACAGGAGGGAGGCGGCGAGCCACAGGAGCGCGGAGCTGGTGGTGAGCGGCAGCCAGCCGTAGCGGGCCGCGAGCCCCTCGCGCCAGTCCTGCTCCTCCAGCAGCAGCGACGTGCGGAAGGCCTTGCCGAAGGCCTGCTCGAAGGGCTCTCCCGCGCGCACGCCGTCCACCAGCAGGCCCATGGCGTGCGAGCCGTGCTTGCCGGTGAGGTAGGCCACGAAGGCGGCGCTCTGCGCGTACGCGATTTCAACGTCCGCGGGCACGTCCGGCCAGTCCTCGGCCAGGTCCTCGAAGTGGAAGACGCGCTCCTGCGTCACCGCGCGGAAGAGGGCGGTGTAGTGGGCGACGGAGTAGCGCTCGTCGGTGAGGTTCTGCGCCACGCCCTCCTGGAACCAGCGCGGCCAGTCCTTGGCCAGCTGCCCCAGCGCCACGTGCGCCAGCTCATGCCGCAGCGTCGTGGGGCCCTCCGTGTCGCTCAGGCTCAGCGCGTCCAGCAGGATGATCTGATGCCCGGGGTACGCGAGCGCCACCGCCCAGCCCGGGGGCTTGCCGCCGGGGAGGGCCAGCGCCTCGAACTCCTGACGGCCCACGCCCAGGCGGATCTCCGTGGTGCCCGGCCAGTCCCGCCCCAGCATCGCGCCGAAGGCGTCCCGCACGCCTTCAATCTGCCCGGCCAGCGCCCGCGCCGCGCCCGCGGCCTTCGCGGTGTGCAGGATGACGAAGCGCTGGGTCTTCAGCTCGCCCGCGACGATGGCGGGGCGGGCGTGGGGCACGAGCGCGCTGTCGGTGACGACGGCCTCCGTGGCGTGGATGCCTCGCGGCCCCTCGTCCTGCGCGAACACGCCCGGCGAGGCCAGCAGCATCATCAGGACGGCGAACAGGCGGAGCATGCGTGGCCTCACGGTCCACCAGAGATAACAGCCTCGACCGCCGCCGCATCAACCCCCTGCACCTTCAATCGCTTACGGCGCGACGTGTCACCCGCCACGAGTGTCACCTGGCGACGCGGCACGCCCAGCGTTTTCGCGATGAATTCCACCAGGGCCGCATTCGCTTCCCCATCCACGGGCGGCGCGGCGAGCTGGATCTTCAGCTGGCCGTCATGCTCGCCCACCACCTTCGTGCGGGACGCGCGCGGCTGGACGAGCACCGTCAGCTCCACCCCGGCGGGGACGGCCTTGAGCCAGGGGGCGGGCATGCGCGGGCGTCAGTCGTTGGAGGTGGCCTTCTTCTGCGACAGGAACGCGACGTTGTCCTCCACGCGCGCGTAGTCGCGGTCCGCGAAGGCGGGCGCGGCGAACGTGTCCAGCAGCTTGCGGTGGGCCTCCACCACGGAGCGCACCTGCGACTCGAACTGGGTGCGCTGGCGCTTGAGCTCGTTGATGTCCTCCACCACCTGCACCAGCCGCTGGTGCGCGCCGTGGACGATCTTCTCCGCCTGGTGCTCCGCGTCCGCGATGATGATCTCCGCTTCCTTCTTCGCGGCGTCCTTGAGGTCCTCGCTGATGCGCTGGGCGGTGACCATCGTCTCCTGGAGGGTGCGCTCGCGCTCCTGATGCTGCTCGAGCCGCGCCTGCGTGCGCTTCAGCTCCTCCTTGAGCGCGATGTTCTCCTTCACCACCTCCTCGAACTCGCCGGCGATCAGCTCCAGGTACGCGCCCACTTCGGGACGCGCGAAGCCGCGCATCACCGTCTCGAAGCGCTTCTGCCGGATGTCGAGGGGGGTGATCTTCATGCGCCCCAGTCTAACCCATACACGCGCGCACTCCAGGAATCGGCCCCGGGGCGGCAGGGGCCCACGGCCACGTCAGGCCTGGAGGGAGGGCAGGCGGGCAGGCGTGTTTCAGGGCGCGGGGGGCGGGGCGGCTTCCCACCGCGACGCCACCGAGCGCGCGGCGTTCTGCACCGCGTAGCCCACGCGGCTGTCGGCGGC
>NZ_JBKGHJ010000870.1:0-2012 GCF_046520365.1 Corallococcus sp. 4LFB | reverse complement strand
GGTGAGCGCCGTCAGCCCCGGGTCCCGCCAGTCCGTCTCCAGCAGCAGCCGCCAGGTGCTGGGCGTGGCCTGGAGCACCGTCGCCCCGCACCGCCGGAGCAGGCCCGCCAGCCGCGAGCCGTCCACGGCGATGTCCCGCGACGCGATGACGACCTGCCCGCCCACCGACAGCGGCAGGAACAGCTCCAGCACCGCGATGTCGAACGACAGCGTGGTGACGGCCACCAGCACGTCTTGCGCCGACAGGCCCGTCGTCTCACGCAGCGCCGCCAGGAAGCGCGCCACCGCGCCGTGCGGCACCTGCACGCCCTTGGGGCGGCCGGTGCTGCCGGAGGTGAAGAGCACGTACGCCACGGCCTCCGGCGGCACCGCGTCGCGCAGCGGCGCGCCGTCCTCCGCCGCGATGGCCTCCGCGTCCCCGTCCAGCAGCACCACGCGCGCCGCATGCGGCGGCAGGAGGGACTCCAGCGAGCGCTGGGACACCAGCACCGGCATCCCGCTGCTCTCCACCATGTACGCCAGGCGGTCCGTGGGGAACGCCGGATCCAGCGGCACGTAGGTGCCCCCGGCCTTCAGCACGGCGAGCACCGCCACCAGCATGTCGAGCGAGCGCTCCACGCACAGGCCCACGCGCACCTCGGTGCCCACGCCCAGCCGGCGCAGGTGCCGCGCCAGCCGCGACGCCCGTGCCTCCAGCTGCGCGTACGTGAGCGACGCGTCTGCGAAGGTGGCGGCGACCGCGTCCGGCGTGAGGTCCGCCTGGGCCTCGAAGGCGCCGTGCTGCGAGCTCCACGGCAGCGGGGCGGGGCGGGCGGCTGCCAGGCGAGGAGCACCTCGTGGCGCTCGGCGTCGGTGAGCAGCGGCAGCCGGGCCACGGCCTCGTGCGGACGGCGGACGACGCCCTCCAGGAGCACGCGCAGGTGCTCCGCCATGCGCGCCATCGTGGGCGCGGTGAAGAGGTCGGCGTCGTACTCCAGGAAGCCCTTGAGGCCCGCTTCCGTCTCCAGCACCTGGAGCAGCAGGTCGAACTTCGACGTGTGCGTGTCCAGCTCCAGCGCCTCCAGCTTCAAGCCCTCCACGGAGGCCGCGCCGCGCAGGGACGCCTGGAGCGTGAGCATCACCTGGAAGAACGGCGTGCGCCCCTGGGTGCGCTCCGGACGCAGCTCCTCCACCAGCCGCTCGAAGGGGACCTCCTGGTGCTCATGGGCCGCGAGCACCGTCTCGCGCACCTGGCGCAGCAGCGCGCGGAAGGACGCGGAGGGCTCCACCCGCGTGCGCAGCACCACCGTGTTGACGAACAGGCCGATGAGGCCCTGCACCTCGCCGCGCTCCCGGCCCGCCACCGGCGAGCCCACCGTCACGTCCTCCTGACCCGCGTAGCGCGACAGCAGCACCTGCCAGGCCGCCAGCAGCACCATGAAGAGCGAGGCGCCCTCCTGCTGCGCCAGCGCCTTCAACGCCTCCGTCAGCTCCCGCGACAGCAGCAGGTCATGGCGGGCGCCCCGGCCGCCGCGGGCCGCGGGGCGGGGCAGGTCCGTGGGCAGCTCCAGCGCGGAGGGCACCCCGGCCAGCTGCTGCTTCCAGTAGTCGAGTTGCTTCTCCAGGCGCGGGCCCTGCAGCCACTCGCGCTGCCAGACGCCGAAGTCCGCGTACTGCACGCCCAGGGGCGGCAGGGGCGCGGGCTGGCCTCGCGCGAAGGCGCCGTAGAGCAGCGCCGCCTCGCGCACCAGCAACGTCATGGACCAGCCGTCGGAGACGATGTGGTGCACCACCACCGCGAGCAGGTGCTCTCCCGGCGCCCACGTCAGCAGCAGCGCGCGCAGCAGCGGACCCTTCGCGAGGTCGAAGGGCCGGGCCGCTGCTTCACGCGCCAGCCGCCACGCCGCCTCCGGCGAGCCGACCTGCTCGTGGTGCTCCAGCGTGAGCACCGGCTCCGGCGACACGACCTGCACGGGCTGCCCGGAGGCGTCCTCGCGGAAGGTGGTGCGGAGCACCTCGTGACGGCGCACCAC
>NZ_JBKGHJ010000086.1:0-21317 GCF_046520365.1 Corallococcus sp. 4LFB | reverse complement strand
CGCCAGGCGCGGAAGGAGTCGCCGCGACGGGCGGCGGAGGACCGGCGTCATCGGGCCCGGCCGCGCCCCGCCACCACACGACGCCCAGCGCGACGAGGAGGACGAGGCCGGCGAGCGCGACCTTGAAGAGGGGACGGGAGGTCATGTCGAAGGGAGGCTCACGCGGAAGGGGAGAAGGGACGGGCGCACGCGCGCCAGCCGCCGGGGACGTGAAGCCGGGCAGGGGACGTGGGGCCCCTGCCCGGCGGGCACGGGCACGCGGACTACAGCGTGGGAACGCCCAGCCGGTTGTTGCAGTAGGCGTTGGTGCCGCACGTGGTGCCGACGCTGGTGTACCAGGCCGACTTGCGCGTGCCGTACTGCCGGTTGTCCGAGTGCGAGTGCGGGCCGGTGGCGCTGCCCGTGCCGCCCACGAGCCCCAGCGCGCAGCGGTCGCACGTCTTCGTGCCGGAGCTGACGTTGGCGTAGAAGTGCAGCTGGCGGAAGTCCCAGCCGTTCGCGCCGGACACCACGTAGTAGTTGCCCGCGCCGCCGTTGCAGGTGGAGCCGTAGCAGGCCGCCGCGCAGCCGCCGTAGTAGTAATAGTAGTAGTTGCCCACCAGCATGCCGCGGTGGTTCCACTCGCCGCAGGAGCTGTTGCCCACGTCGAGCGCCGTGTGGCTGCTCCCGGTGCAGTTGTAATAGGTGGTCGAGTTCACGTAGGCCGCCGTGTCGCAGATGGGGCCGTTCGCCGTGGCCGCCGTTCCCGGACTGGCCCACGCCGCGGCGGCCAGCGCCACCCCGGCGGATAGCAACGTCTTCAGCTTCATGCGGTGCTCCCTCCCGTCAGCCGCCCTCCGTTTCCCCGTGAATGGGGGCAGGGCGGTGAAGCCGTAATACATGAAATTCGTGCTTTCGTCTTGAGGTTTGAGAATTGAGAAGTACAACGATTCCAGGGGCTTCCGTGCCGCGCCGTGTCGTTCTGGCGGGGGCGACGCAACTGGCGGCGAACGTTCACGACAATCTGGAATGTCGGCGTTCGTCCGACCCCTGGCGCCCCGTCGCCAGGACCTCTGGCCGGGTGTCCCCGTCACCTGGGAGAAGCGACATGACCACGATTGGAAAGCCCGGCTCGCGTCCCGTGTCCCCTGTGTCCTCGCAGCCGGCGAAGACGCCCGCGGCGCCCGCGAAGCCCAACGCGGTGAAGGCCGCCGTCTCGCAGCGGATGTCGGACGGCTTCGACGCGGGGCCCCGCACGGGCGCGCGTCCCCAGGTGCTGACGGAGGTGCGCACCACGGAGACGGCGCTGAAGAAGGACAAGGGCGTCGGCGGCTTCCTGGGCGGCCTGGGTTCGTCCATAGGTTCGGCGGTCGGGAAGATCGCCAAGGACGTGCAGAAGGCGCTCGCGCCGCAGGTGAGCACGAACGCGGACGGCCGCACGGTGGTGGACCTGGGCGCGGGCAGCAACACCGCGACGGTGTCGCAGAACAAGGACGGCGGGCTGACCATCAAGTCCGGCAGCGACACGGTGACGCTCACCGCGGAGCAGGCCCGGGGCGCCATCATCAACGGCGGCGCGGGCAATGACTCCATCACCGTGGACGCCAGCGTCACGCAGGACCTCACCCTGGACGGCGGCGAGGGCGACGACAAGCTCGTCGGCGGCAAGGGCAACGACACGCTCGTCGGCGGCGCGGGCAACGACACCGTCATCGGCGGCGAGGGCAGGGACTCGCTGCAGGGCCAGGACGGCGACGACTACCTGGAGGGCGGCGCGGGCAATGACCGCATCCTGGGCGGCGAGGGCCGCGACGTGCTCTACGGCCTGGACGGCAATGACTACGTGTCCGGCGGCAACGGCCGGGACTACATCGACGGTGGCGCGGGCAACGACCGGGCCTACGGCGGCGCGGGCGACGACCAGGTCATCGGCGGGCGCGGCGACGACACGCTGAGCGGTGGCACGGGCAACGACGCGGTGGCGGGCGGCGCGGGCAAGGACACCGTCCGGGGCGGCACGGGCACCGACAAGCTCTACGTCGAGGAGAACGAGACCACCGCCGACGCCGCCGCGGGCGAGCGCGAAATCGTCGACATGACGGGCGCGGATCAGCTTGGCAGCTCGGTGACGGTGTCGGGCAGCGCGGACTTCCAGGCGCGCACGCAGTCGGACCTGGACGCGATGCGCTCGCTGCCCGCGGGCCAGGAGCTGCTGGGCACGCTGGACGCCAGCGGCAAGACGACGGTCATCCGCGAGACGTCCGGCGGCAACAGCGCGGGCGGAACGAACTTCAACGACGGCTTCATGAACGCGGACGGCACGCCGGGCAAGGGCACGGACGCGCAGGTGAACTACAACACCACGCGCATCTCCCTGGGCACCGAGGAGTGGATGAACCGCCCGCCCGTCGTCGGCCTCTTCCACGAGCTGGTGCACGCCTCGGACATGAACAACGGCACGCTGGCGCTGGGCTCCAAGAACGGCACGCGCAACCTGGAGCCCTCCGCGGTGGGCCTGCCCATCGACCTGGACCAGGACCCCTCCACGCCGGACGTGGTGCAGGGCGGCCGTCCTGGCGAGAACGTCCTGCGCGACGACCTGAACCTGCCCACCCGCCCGCGCTACTAGGATGCGGAGGATGAGGAACTTCCACCGCGCGGGTGCCATCATGGCGCTGGCGTTCATCGCCGGCTGTGCGCGGGTGCCGGAGCGGCCCGTGGCTGCCCCGGCGGCCTCAGGAGGACAACGCGTGGCCCAGGCGGACGTGGAGCTGAAGGTGGAGTCGGTGGCGCGCGAGGCGGACACGCTCGCCGTCACCTACGCGGTGCACAACCGGACGGAGAAGGCCGTGCTGCTCCTGGACGGCCTGTGGGATGTGGGCTTCAGCGGCCACCACACGCTGGCGCCCGAGCGGGCCTACGTGGACCTGTCCGGCGGCAAGGTGGTGCTGGCGCGCATGCTGCTGCCGGTGCCGGAGGACCTGCTGGTGGAGTCCCCGGAGGTGCCCGCGGTCACCCGCGTGGAGCCGGGCGCCACGGCGCACCGCCGCGCCGTCGTCCCGCTGCCCCTGCGCACCACGCTGCCGTACCCCCACGGGCCCGGAGCAGACGCGCGAGCTGTCCGCCGTGCGCGAGCTGTTCCTGCGCGTGGGCTACCTGCCGGACGCGGACGCCATCCCGCTCAACCCGGGGAAGGACGCCGAGGGCACGCCCGTCCAGACGCCCCCATACGGGCCGGCGGTGACGGCGCAGCGGGTGCTGGACAGCGGGCCGCTGCCGGTGACGGGCGCGAAGTAGGGAGCCCGAGGCCCTGGCATCGCCGGACGAACACGATGACGGCTCCGGGCCCGTCATCGTCACCGAGGACGCGGACGGACGCCGCTCGCTGCGCTTCGGCGACGGGGGCGCGCGCCAGAGCGTGGTGTGGCCTGGCGAACCCCTGCGGCTGGAGCTGCCGTACACCCGCATGGCGATGGTGGCGCTGGCGTTCGTGCCCCGGCCGGAGAACATCCTCGCCGTCGGGCTGGGCGGCGGCGCCATCCCCATGTTCCTGCGCGCGGTGCTGCCGGACACGCACATCGACGTGGTGGAGCTGGACGCGGCGGTGGTGGACGCCGCGAAGGCCCACTGCGGCTTCCAGGAGGACGCGCTCCTACGCGCGCACGTGGCGGACGGGCGGGCCTTCATCGAAGCGGACGGGCCGCCCTACGACCTCATCATCCTGGACGCGTACGGGGCGGACCAGATTCCCGGGCACCTGTGCACGCGCGAGTTCCTGGGCGCCGTGCGCGCGCGGCTGACGCGGGGCGGCGCGGTGGTGGGCAACATCTGGGAGTCCGCGGCGAACCCGCACTTCGACGCGATGGTGCGCACCTACCAGGTGAGCTTCCACGGCCTGTCCCTCTTCGAGGTCCCCACCAGCACCAACCGCATCCTGGTGGGGCTGGAAGGTCCCTCGCGGCTGACGCGCGAGGCGCTGGTGGAGCGGGCGCGAGGGGTGGAGCGGGCGCGGGGCTTGCCGTTCCGGCTGAGCACCCTGGTGGCGCAGCGCTACCGGCCCCTGACACGGCGGCTGGCCCGGGGGCGGGTATTGACGGACGCGGGGCTGGGGCCCGGCGGCCTCATCCCGGAGGAGTGAGGCCGCTCTGCTGGCCAGTGAGCACGGCCCCGCCCGGCCGCGGCTGAATCGGGGGGCGGCGCTGCTAATCTTGAAGGCTCGGTACGAGAGCATCCTTTCGGGAGACGCGATGAACGGCGCGAACGACGGACGACCCGGCCAGCCCCCTGGTTCCTCCGAGGACGAGGCGCCGCAGGCGGACGGCGAAGCCGAAGCCGCGGGCCTGGAGGCCCGTCCGAAGCCGAAGCCCATCTACGTGCTGGAGGGCAACACGCTGAAGACGCGCCTGACGCGCGACGTGGGCATCCACTATCCCTTCGTCGGAGCGGGCATGGCGTTCGTCTCCCTGCCGGCGCTGGTGGTGGCGGTGTCGGAAGCGGGCGGCCTGGGAATGTTGGGCACGGCGCCGGAGCCGCCGGCGGTGCTGGAGGCGCGGCTGAAGGCCATCCAGGCGGGCACGCAGCGCCCCTACGGCGTGGACTTCATCGTGGACAAGTTGGAGTCGCAAGGCTTCACGACGCGCGACCACGTGGACACCTGCATCGCGGCGAAGGTGCCGGTGGTGGTGTTCCACTGGACGATGCCGCCGCGCGAGTGGATTCAAGCGCTGCAGGCCGCGGGGACGCGGGTCTGGGTGCAGGCGGGCACGGAGGACCTGGCGAGGCAGGCGTTGGACGCCGGGGTGGAGGGGCTCATCGCGCAGGGGCGGCAGGCGGGCGGGCGCAACCTGGGCAGCACGCCGACGCTGGCGTTGGTGAAGGCGTTCCGGAAGCTGACGGACGCGGTGCCGGTGCTGGCGGCGGGAGGCATCGCGGACGGGTTCAGCGCGGCGCGAGCGCTGCACCACGGCGCGGACGGCGTCTGGGTGGGCACGCGGCTGGTGGCATCGGTGGAGGCGTACGCGCACCCGCTCTACAAGCAGCGGCTGGTGGACGGGGACGTGGGCGACACGGCGATGACGACGTTGTTCGGGCCGGAGTGGCCGGGCAAGCGCATGCGGGTGATCCGCAACCGCGTGGTGCGCGAGTGGGCGGGGCGCGAGTCGAGCGCGCCGCCGACGTCGGAGTCAGAGGCCATCGGGACGACGCGGCTGTTCCCCGGCGTGCTGGACGTGCAGTACGTGATGCCGAAGTTCAGCTCGTTCTTGCCCACGCCGGACACGCAGGCGACCTGGAGGAGATGAGCCTCCCGGCCGGAGGCGCGAGCATGTCGCGTATCGACACCGTGCAGCCCGCGGGACAGATTGTGGTGGAGATGATGGAGCGCGCGCGGCGATTGCTGGAGTCCCCGGAGGGGCTGGACGAAGCGGACGAGGACGACCGGGGTTAGGGCGTGGGGAAGCGGGTCCTCAGCTGCTCCTGCCACGAGTCCAGCGCCTGGTTCACCGTCATGCGCTCGGTGGCGGTCTGGGCCTTCGCGGCTTCGGTGTAGATGCCCACGAGCTTCCGCGTCAGGTCCGGCGCGACGTCCTGGTTCCGCGTGCGCGTGCGCAGCTCCACCACCAGCTTGTCCAGGCGCTGGGCCAGCCGCTGCTCGGAGGCATTGCCCTGGGGCAGGGTGGGGAGGCTGGGAATCACGAGGGCCGGAACCCGGGGCGGCTCCGGAGGGGCAACGATGACGGCGACGGGGGCCGGGGGCGCGTCGTGCAGGGCGATGCGCTGGGCCAGCTCCTGCTCGATGTCATCCAGCGCGACGTGGATGCGCACGCGCTCGGAGTCCGTCGCCTCCGCGGCGGCCCGGTACTGCTGGACCAACCTGCCGCGCAGCACTCCCTCCGCGTCCACGTCCTTCTCCCGTGCCAGCAGTTGCGTGAACAGCCCTGACAGCCGCTGCTCCATCTTCTTCTCGGAGGCAGTCCCCGCCGGCAACGGTGGCAACCTCGTGGACCTCGCAGGCGTCACGGTCTCCGCTTCCGCGGGCGTTTCCTCTCCGCTGTCCTCGGGCACTTCCCCGACAGGGGCCTGCGTCACCACGACCGGCGGCGGCTCCACCGGAGGCGTGGGCCTCGCGTCCACCCGCACCTGCTCGGAAGGTCGCGCCGGCGCCTGCTCCGCCTCCTGCGCCTGCGCTCCCCACCAGTACCCCACCCCCAGCAGCGCCACCCCGGCGACCGCCGCCACCGCGACGGACCTTCCGCTCCGACGCCCCGGCGGCGCGATGGCCGTGGGCACCTCGGGTGCGGTCCGCGACTCCACGCTCACGGACGGCCCCGGCGGCCGCGCCAGCCCCTGGAGCATCCGTCGCACGGCCGCCGCGGACTCAGGGCGCTTCGCGGGCTCCTTCTCCATCAACTGGAACACCAGCGCATCGAGCTCCGGCGGAATCCCCTCCACCCGCGAGGACAGCCGGGGAGGGGCCTGCTCCACGTGCGCGAACATCACCTGCACGTTGTCACCCTGGAACGGCCGGGTGCCCGTGAGCATGTGGAACGCCATCACCCCCAGCGCATACAGGTCCGCGGCCGGGCCCACCTCACCGCCGCGGATCTGCTCCGGGGCCATGAAGTCCGGCGTCCCCAGCGTGGAGCCGTCCGCCCGCGCCAGCGCGTCCTGCGACTGCATCACCTTGGCGATGCCGAAATCCACCAGCTTGATCAGGGGCGCCGCGTCCGGCTGCTCCATCAGGAACACGTTCGCGGGCTTCAGGTCCCGGTGCACCACCCCCGCCCGGTGCGCGGCCCCCAGCGCGGCCACGACCTGCTCCAGCACCCAGGCCGCCGTCCCCACGTCCAGCCGGCTGCGCTCGCGCAGCAGCGCCTCCAGCGATTGGCCCTGGAGCAGCTCCATCACCACGTACGGCCGGCCGTCCTGCAGCGTCCCGAAGTTGAAGATGTCCAGGATGCCCGGGTGCCGGATGGCGTTCACCGACCGCGCCTCCACCAGCAGCCGCTGCTCCTGCTCCGGGGACACCCGCTCCGCGCGCATCACCTTGATGGCCGCGTGCTTGCCAATCAGCGGGTGCTCCGCCCGGTAGATGATCCCCATCCCGCCCGAGCCCACCCGCTCCCGGATGACGAACTCCCCCAGCCGCGCCCCCACCAGCGGATCCGCCGCCGGAGCCGTCGCCTCTGAAATCCGCTCGTGCTCCAGGGCCGGTCGCATGGGCCCGATGCTACCGGGCCAGGTCCATGACGTCCCGCGTCCAAACACACCGGTTGCCCGCCCGTCCGCTGATGGATCCGCGCTCTTCAAGGAATGCGGTTCTCCAGAGGGGCAAATGTGGATCCACGGAGAGGGGAGGGCCTCAAGGAAACGGGGGGGACCCGTTGTAGAGTCAGGTCCGTCCTTTCCTGGACGTTCCCGGGTCGCGCTTCTGCATCCCTGCTCCCCAGGGATCGCACCCGAGGGGGAACATGGCACCGGCATACGACGCCCTGGTCATCGGCACCGGGTTTGGCGGCGCGGTGGCGGCCTGTCGGCTCGCGCAGGCGGGCCTGACCGTGCGCGTGCTCGAACGCGGGCTGCGCTACCCGAAGGGCAGCTTCCCTCGCGACTTCGAGGACCCCCGCAACGGCTGGCTGTGGCAGCACCGGCAGGGCCTCTTCGACATCAAGCTCCTCAAGGGGATGAGCGTCGTGCAGGCCGCGGGGTACGGCGGCGGGTCGCTCATCTACGCCAACGTGCACCTGCGCCCGCCCGCGGAGGTGTTCGCGTCCGGGTGGCCGGAGGGCTACAGCCGGGAGGCGTTGGATCCGTACTACGATCTGGTCGCGCACATGCTGGACGTGCAGCCCATCACGGCCTCCGCGCGCGGCCTGCCGCCCAAGACGAAGCGGATGCAGGAGGTGGCGAAGAAGCTGGGCCGCGAGGCGCAGTTCTTCCACCCGAACCTCGCCGTGCGCTTCACCCCCGCGGGCGAGCCGCTGCCCAACAAGTTCGGCGTGCTCCAGGAGGGCTGCAACTACTGCGGCGAGTGCGACATCGGCTGCAACCGCCGCGCGAAGAACACCCTGGACTTGAACTACCTGGCCGTCGCGGAGCAGCGGGGCGCGGAGGTCACGACGCAGGCGGAGGTGACGCGCATCGAGCCGCTGTCGCCTGGCTACCGCGTCACCTTCACCGACCACGCCAGCGCCGGCATGCAGCGCACCGTGGACGCGCGCCGCGTCTTCCTGTGCGCGGGCGCGGTGAACACCACCGAGCTGCTGCTGCGCAACCGCGACGTGCTCGGCACGCTGCCGGACCTGAGCGCGCGGCTGGGCTCGCGCTACTCCGCCAACGGGGACTTCCTCGCCTTCGCCTTCGACACGAAGGAGCCGTGGGACCCCGCGGTGGGCCCCACCATCACCACCGGCCTGGTGGTGGAGGAGGGGCAGGGCAAGGACAAGACCTGGTTCCTCTTCCAGGAGGGCGGGCACCCGGTGCAGGCGGCGGGGCTGATGCTCGCCATGGATCCGGACCGCGCGATGACGCTCCCGGCGGACCTGCTCCAGCGCGAGCTGGTGAAGGTGCTGCGCACGCGCTCCAAGGAGATGGCCTCCATCGAGAACGAGCGGGGCCGCTTCCAGGCCGTGTTCCTGGCCATGGGCCGGGACAAGTCCAATGGCCGGCTGTCGCTGTCGCCCATCACCCGCGAGCTCCAGGTGCAGTGGGACGTGCCCGCGAACCTGCCGCTGTACCGCACGCAGGAACAGCTCTGCGAGGACGTGGCCCGCGCGCTGGGCACGCGCGCCGCGTACAACCCGCTCTGGGAGCGGCTGCACCTGCCGGTGTCCGTGCACAACCTGGGTGGCTGCGCGATGGCGGAGGAGCCCGCGTACGGAGTCCTCACGCCTGACGGCGAGGTGCACGGCTACCCCGGCCTGTACGTGATGGACGGCGCGGCGCTGCCGGTGGGCATCGGCGTCAACCCGTCCTCCAGCATCGCCGCCGTGGCCGAGCGCAACATGGAGCAGGTCATCCGCCAGGTGAAGGACGCGCCGGGCTGGGTGGCGCCGGAGCGCGCGCCCGTGAAGTCCGCGCCCGCGTACCCGCCTCGCGCCAGCATGCGGATGATGCCGGAGGTGGAGACGGTGGCCTCGCCGGTGGTGCCGGGGACGGATCCGCTGGGCGACGTGGTGATTCCGCCCGGGGGCACGGTGGCGTCTCCCACGCCGGTGGTGGGCCTGCGCTTCACGGAGCGGATGAAGGGCTTCCTCCAGCCGGGGCACCCGGCCCCGGACGACTTCGACGGGGCGGCGCGGGCGGGCCAGCGCGCGGGGCAGACGGCGGACTTCGTCGTCACCATCACGCTGCCCAACCTGGACCGCTTCCTCGCGCAGGAGTCGCACGGCGGCATCGTGCAGGGCACGCTCAACGTGCGCGGCTTCACGCCGCCCGGGGGCGCGCCGGTGGAGAACGGCGTCTTCAACCTCTTCGTGGGCACGGAGCGCTTCTACGAGCGGCGCATGCTGTACCTCCTGCCCTTCACCGGCGTGGACGGCCAGCCGTACCTCCTGGATGGCTACAAGGAGGTCAACGACGACGCGGGCTTCGACGTGTGGAGCGACACGTCCACGCTCTACACCGTGCTGCGCAAGGGCCACGAGCGCTCCGGCCCCGTCGTCGCCAGCGGCATCATCCGCCTGCACCTGCCGGACTTCCTCCAGCAGCTCACCACGTTCTCCGTGCTGGGCACGTCGTCGCCGCTGAAGCAGGCGGACGCGATGCGCCGCTTCGGCGGCATGTTCATGGGCACGCTGTGGGACGTCTTCGCCCGCGCGAAGTTCGACTAGGGGGGACACACCGTGGGCATGGCGAAGCGGTACGACGTGGTGGTGGTGGGCTCCGGCTTCGGCGGCTCCATCACCGCGTTGCGGCTGTCGCAGGCGGGCAAGTCCGTGGCGGTGCTGGAGCGGGGCCGCCGGTATGCCCCGGGCCAGTTCCCCCGGGACGTCACGCGCGCGGACGAGCTGCTCTGGCACCACCCGGTCCGTCCGGAGGCGCGGGGGCTCTACGACGTGCGCTTCCTGTCCGGCATCGGCACGGTGACGGCGAGCGGCGTGGGCGGCGGGTCGCTCATCTACGCCAACGTGCACGTGCGGCCGGACCCCATCGTCTTCGACCACCCGCGCTGGCCCCGGGGCTTCTCCCGCGAGGCGTTGGACCCCTACTACGACAAGGTCGCGCGCGAGCTGGACGTGAAGCCGTTCCCCGCGTCCATCCCGCTGAAGAAGCGCGACCTGTTCCAGCAGGCCGCCCAGCGCATGGGCCGCCAGACGTTCGACCCGGACGAGGCCGTCTCCTGGACGGAGCCCTCCGCCCCGGGCCGCAAGGCGTGCCAGCGCTGCGCGGAGTGCGAGTTCGGCTGCCAGCACGGCGCGAAGAACACCCTGGACCTCACCTACCTGGCGCGCGCGGAGAGGCTGGGCGCCACGGTGTGGCCGGGCCTGTCCGTGTCCCACGTGCAGCGCGTGGCGGGCGGCTACCGCGTGCACTTCCAGGACCTGGCCACCGGGGAGAAGACGTCCGTGGAGGGCAGCCGCGTGGTGCTGTCCGCCGGGGCGCTGGGCACGGTGGAGATATTGCTGCGCAGCCGCGACCGGGCCCGCACGCTGCCGCTGGTGAGCGACTGGCTGGGCAAGGGCTACTCCGGCAACGGCGACTTCCTGGGCTCGCTGCACGGCAGCCGCGAGGAGATAACTCCCTGGGCGGGCCCGGACGTGGCCACGGTGATGCGCTTCTTCGACGCCGCGCCGCGCTTCACCATGGTGACGGCCACGTTCAACCAGCCGGCGACGGCGGTGCTCGCGGGGATGGGACAGCCCCGGCTGGGGCTGCTGGGCGGCGTGGGGTCCCCGCTGTGGACGAAGCTGTGGCCGCTGATGCACGGCGCGTTCGCGAAGGGGCTGTTCAACAAGCCGCTGGGCGCCGGCGTGGACCCCTCGCGCACGAGCAACCTGTTCGCCATTGGCCAGGACAACGCCAACGGGCACATGGTGCTCAAGGGCGACCGGCTGGACATCGAGTGGGACTACGCGAACGAGAACGTGGCCCTGGTGAACCGGATGACGGACGCGATGCGTGAGCTGGCGTCGCAGTACGGCGGCACGTTCGCGCCGCTCGTCACCTGGGAGCTGTTCCGCCGGCCGTTCACGGTGCACTCGCTGGGCGGGGCGCACCTGGCGGAGTCGCCGGCCCGGGGCGTGGTGTCGAAGGAGGGCGAAGTGTTCAACTACCCCGGACTGTACGTGGCGGATGGCTCCGTCATCCCCACGTCCATCGGTTTCCATCCGGTGATGACCATCAGCGCGGTGGCCGAGCGCATCGCGGAGGCGGTGGCCCATGGCTTTTGATTACCGAAGCGGCGCGGCGGTGTCGCGGACGCTGTCGCAGGACGTGACCCTCCAGGGCCTGCCCGTCCCGGAGCGGTACGACTTCCTCGCGGGCGACGGCGTGCCCCTCCGGCTCACCCGCTACGTGGGGGGCACGAAGGGGCCGGTGCTGCTGGTGCACGGCGCGGGCGTGTGGAGCGGCATGTTCATGCTGCCCACGCTGAAGGAGAACTTCGTCCAGCACCTGGTGCGCCACGGCTACGACACGTGGCTGCTGGACTGGCGCGCCAGCGTGCAGCTGCCCCTGCGCCAGTTCACGCTGGACGACGCGGCGGATCACGACATGCCGGCGGCGGTGCGGCGCGTGCGTGAAATCACGGGCGCGGAGTCGGTGCAGGCGGTGGTGCACTGCGCGGGGTCCGCGGCGTTCTTCATGTCCATGGCCGCGGGGCACCTGTCGGACGTGCGCACCGTGGTGGCGTCGCAGGTGGCGCTGCACCACCACACGCCGGCCGCCACGCGCTTCAAGGCGCTCTTGCGCGTGCCGGAGTTGCTGGACGCGGGGCTGGACTCGCTCACGCCGGATGAGGCGTCCCGCACGCCGCTGTTCCAGGCCGCGTTCACGAAGGTGGCGGGCCTCCTGCGGATGGAGTGCGACAGCCCGGTGTGCCACCGGCTGTCCTTCATGTACGGGCGGCTGTACCGGCACGCGCGGCTCAACGCGGAGACGCACGCGCGGCTGGAGGAGCAGTTCGGCCGCTGCAACCTGCTGACGTTCCGCCACCTGGGGCAGCTGGCGCGCGGCGGTCACGCGGTGAAGTTCGACTACGGCCGCGCGGGCAACCTGCTGCGCTACGGACAGGCGCGTCCGCCGGACTACCTGGACCCGCGGCCCTTCCAGCGGCCCATCACGTTCGTCTCCAGCGAGCAGAACCGCACGTACCTGCCGTCCTCCACGGAGCGCACCTTCCAGTGGCTGCGCGAGGCGAACGGCGCGCGCTGGTACCAGCGCCGCATGCTGCCCGGCTACGGCCACCTGGACACGTTCATGGGCAGCACCGCCGCCGAGGACACCTACCCGGTGCTGCGCGAGGCGCTGGAGTTCCAGCCCCGCTGACGGCGACCGCGTATTCCCTCCCGCTCAAGCGCGGGGCTGCCTGCTTCCACGCCGGCATGCATTGGGGAGCAGGAGGCGGGGCGACCGCACGGCGACGATGGCGCCCCCTCCGTGGGTGCTTACCGTTGGGCCGACGTTGGAGTTGTCTTCCCTCGCTCGCCTGTGTGGAGGCCCGGATGAAAGCGGTCGTGCTGAAAGGCTATGGGGACGTGGACGTGCTCGCGGTGCAGGACATGCCCGAGCCGAAGGTGGGGCCGGGCGAGGTGAAGGTCCGCGTCACCGCCGCGAGCATCAACCCGGTGGACTGGAAGATCCGCCGGGGGGACATGAAGGGGCGGATGGACCTGAAGTTCCCCGCCATCCTCGGCCGCGACGTGGCCGGCGAGGTCGTCGAGGTGGGCACGGGCGTGGAGGCCTTCGAGCCGGGCGACCGCGTGATGGGGCTGGTGAACGCCGGCTACGCGGAGACGGTGGTCGCGCCCACGGAGGCCTGGGCGAAGGTGCCCGAAGGCCTGGACCTGAAGGACGCCGCCGCGCTGCCGCTGGTGACGCTGACAGGCACGCAGCTCATCGAGGAGCACGTGCAGCCCTCGCAGGGGGACACGGTGCTCGTCACGGGCGCGCTGGGCGCGGTGGGGCGCTCGGCCGTCTTCGCGGCGCGGGCGCGGGGCGCGCGCATCTGGGCGGGCGTGCGGAAGACGCAGGTGGACGAGGCCCGGAAGCTGGGCGTGGAGGGCGTCGTCGCGCTGGATGATCCGAAGGACGTCGCGAGGCTGCCCACGCTGGACTCGGTGGCGGACACGGTGGGCGGCGAGGCCGTGGCGGCGGTGCTCGGCAAGGTGAAGCACGGCGGGACCGTGGGCACCGTGGTGGGGGAGCCGAAGGGCGCGAAGGAGAAGGGGCTCGTCGTGCGCAGCTTCATGGCCCATCCGGATGCGCACCGGCTCTCGCAGCTCGCCGAGAGCGCCGCGAAGGGCGACCTGGTCATCCCCATCAGCCGGACCTTCAAGCTGGACGACGCGCGCGAGGCCCAGAAGGTCGCGGAGCAGAGCGGCGTGGGCAAGGTGCTGCTCGTCAACTGACGCGGGCGCTTCAGAACGGGGCGGCGCGGGTGAAGGACACGCGCTGCCCCGTCGCCGGGTGCGTGAAGGACAGCGTCTCGGCGTGCAGGTGCAGCCGCAGGCCCGCGTGCCCGTACAGCGGATCTCCCACGATGGGCGAGCCCAGGCCCAGGGGATGGGCCGCGTGGACGCGGAGTTGATGGGTGCGGCCGGTGCGCGGATGGAAGGCCACGCGCGTGTGGCCCGCTTCGCGGCGGAGGACCTCCCAGTCGGTGACCGCGGGCTTGCCGTGCACGGGGTCGACGATCTGGCGGGGACGGTCGTCCAGGTCGACGCGGAGGGGCAGGGTGATGGTGCCCGCGTCTGCCTGGACCGGGCCGTCGATGAGCGCCACGTAGCGCTTGGCCACGTCGCGATGGAGGAACTGGCGCTGAAGCGACGCGTGCGTGCGGCTGTCGAGCGCCGCGACGAGCAGCCCGGAGGTGTCCAGGTCCAGCCGGTGCGCGAGCAGGGGGCCCGTGGCGTGGGGGTAGCGCGCGCACAGGCGGGTGAGCACGGAGTCCAGGAGTGAGGCGTCGCGGCCCGGCACGGACAGCAGGCCGCAAGGCTTGTCGATGACGACGAGCCACGCGTCCTCGAAGACGATGGAGAGCTCCGGCGTGGGCGCGGGCGGCGGGACGAAGACGCGCGGCGCGGAGACCTCCAGGCCCTCCAGCATGAACGGGAGCAGGGGACCGCACTTGTCGCGGCACGCCGGATAGAACGCGCCCTGGATGCGGCCGCCCGACGCGGGCGGCGTGCCCCACCAGAACTCCGCGAGCGCCACGGGCTGGAGACCGTGCGCGAAGGCATGGGCGAGCAGCTTCGCGCCCGCGCAGTCACCCGCGCCGGAAGGGGGCTCCGCGCCGCCGTAGAGCGAGCGCAAGGGGCGGGTCTCTCCGCGTGCGTTGGTGATGGCGTAGGTGTCGTGGAACTGCTTCATGAAGCCGCGCGAGACGATGCGCCGCAGCCGGTCCAGGGCGCGCACGCGACGCTCGGCCTTCGCGCGGGCAGGGGCGAGCTGGCGCCGTGCTTCCTCTTGTGCCGCGTCCCACCGGCGCTTCTCCGCCTTGTCGCCCCGGCTCTCCTGGTCGAGCGCGTGCAGTGTCTGGGCGCGCTCGGTCTCCGTGAGCGCCTCGGGGAGAGGGGCCTCCGAGCGGGCGGGTGAGGGCGGGACTTGCGTCGAGTGAGGCTCGTCGTCCGGCGGTTCCGTGCGTGAGGGCATGGCCAGGATGGCGGCCCGGCGTTCGTGACGTTGGCGGCGCCGGGCGTCGTGGCGCAGGCGCATGGCTTCGCGCTCCATGGCCTCGCGTGACTGACGGGCGTCATCGTCCTCGCGCAGGCGGCGCAGTTCCTCGGATGCGCTCCAGGCGTCGGCGCGGGCGAGTAGGGCCTTCACCGTGGCATCGGCCACCGGCTCCACGCGAGCACGTGACTCACGGTCGAACACGGGGGGAACGAAGCCCGGCACATCCCAGCGTCCCGCGAGCATCGCGGAGAAGGCTCGCAGCACGCCGAAGGTTCCGTCCGGCTGCCGCACCACGAGCACGCCGAACATCTTCCCGCCGTCTGGACCCTGGAGGATGTCGCTGGCCAAGCCGGGGGCGATGAAGCCCTCGCGAAGCGTGGCCTGCAGCGACTCCGCGGCCCGGCGCGCGAGGGCGTGCGGACCCAGGGCGTCGAAGGGGCTCGGGAACGAACCGGGCACTTCGTCCGCACGGGGCGCCGGTTCGAGGAGGGTGACAAGCGGGTCCACGCCTTCGGGGTAGCACGAAACCCCGGGGCCAGGGGACGCGCGCCTGCGGAGAGGCCGGCTGGCTGGCGCGGAAGAGGGCAACAGCGCGGTCCATGCACCGCTGCACGTCATCCAGCTCCATGTCGCGCGACAGGCTCCAACGCCTTCCAGTCCTGTCCGACAGTCGGACAGGTTCGTGCGAGGCGCCGCTGACAGGGCGCCCCGTCTGGGTTTTCACCGTCGCCCAGGACCTGTTGTCCGACAACTGGGATTGAACCGGCAGCCGGCCCGAACGGACGCAAGGCGCTCTACACTCACTGTTCCCATGGCCACTGCCCGCCCCTTCGCCGCCGGCGTCCTGCTGTTGACCGCGCTCCTGTTCCCCGCGTGGAACGTGGAGGCTCGCACCGCCATCGTGAAGGCAGGGGAGGGGTGGAAGCTGGAGGTGGACGGCCAGCCCTATGTCGCCAAGGGCGTGACGTTCAGTGGTACGGGTGGGGCCGCGAACTTCGACAGGGATTGCGCACAACTGCGCGCCCTGGGCGTCAACACGCTGCGCACCTGGGGCGCCGGCGAGGAGACTCCCGCGCTGCTCGATGCCGCGCACAAGCATGGCCTGCATGTCCTCGTGGGGCTGTGGCTGCGGCCGGGCCGTGCGGGCATGGAGAACGATGACGCCTTTGACTACGTGCGCGACGCCAAGGGCCGTGAGGCGCAGCTCCAGGCCACGCTCGCGCAGGTGCGCCGCTTCAAGGACCACCCCGCGGTGCTCGCGTGGGGACTGGGCAACGAGGTCATCCTCAATTCACCGGATGAGCCGTCGAAGGTCGCCTACGCGCGCTTCCTGGAGAAGGTCGTCCGCGCGGTGAAGAAGGCGGACCCCGGGCACCCCGTGCTGTCCGTGGATGCGTGGACGCTGGGCGTGCCGCTCTGGGAGAAGTACGGCGTCACCTCCGCCACGCCGCTGGACGTGTCCTTCGCCTACAACTTCCGGGGCGCGGCGACCCGCACGGAGCGCGACCGCGTGACAGTGCTGGAGTCCCGGAAGGGGGCCACCCCTGGCACGTGGCGCGTGCGTCTGCCTTCCGTGACGGGTGCCATCAAGCTGTATGGCCTGGCGAAGGACGATGCGGGGAACCTGGTCGCCGCCACGACGTCCGTGGCGGCCTCGCCCTGAGCCCATGCGCTCAGGGCTTGGACGGCGGGTCCTCCGGGAACTGCCGCCGCCAGCCGGGCGCGAGGTTGGCATTGGCCTTCAGCGCGGCGTCCCGGTTCGCGCGGGCCTGGGCCGAGCCCGGGTCCTTCGTGCGCAGGAGCGCCGCGCGCAGCAGCAGGGCTTCAGGCCAGTTCGGACGCTCCACGAGCAACGCGTCCGCCAGCGCGAGTCCCCGTGACAGGAGCGGCTCCGGATCCTGCTTCGCGGCCTTTCGCGCCGCAGCCCACTCACGGAACAGGTGCCCTGCCTCCAAGCGGGCCTCCTGACTCGATGGCTCTGCCTTGAGGGCCTCCGTGTAGTGCTTCTCCGCATCGCTGAATTCCGTCTCGGCCTTCTCGGGATTCGTGCGGGCCGAATGGCGGGCCCTCAGGCCGAAGCGCGCGCCGTGGGCGCGATGAAGCAGGACGCGGTCCATGCGGAACTGGTCCAGCCCGCCGAAGTCTGTCATTGCCCGCTTGAGCGCGGGCTCGGGGTCCAGCCCCTGCTCCAGCAGATGGTGCGCCAGGCTGAGGGACGCCTTCAGCCGGCCCTCGGCCCGCAGCTCCTTCCAGGGCTCCATGACGGGGAACACCTGGCTGTAGAACGCGTCCGCCCGGTCCGCCTCCTCGGTGGGATCCGCCCCCCTCCGCCAGGCGTATTCCGCCCGCGCCGCGTGGACCGCCGCCTGCCCGAACCTGCCCAGCTCCAGCGTGGGCTCCAGCGTCGCCGCCTCGGCCTGTGCCGCCTCCGCCTGATCGAGCAGGGCGCTGGGGTCCCCGCCGCGCTCCCAGGTCTCCTTCGCCTGCTCCAGCAGGATGAGCCCCAGCTCGTAATGGAGAGACGCATCCCGTGCCGCGTCGATGAGGCCGTTGCGGATGAGGCGCGTGGCCTCTTCGAACCTCCGTGGGGCCATCTCGCCGCGGGCCCGCTGCCGCAGGGCCTGCGCCACGAGGATGCGCGCGCCCAGGCGCCACACCTCGGGTGCCTTCTTGAAGCCGCCCCGCATGCACTTTCCGAAAGCCTCTTGCGCCCGCTTCAGGTCCGCGTCGCCATCCGTCGCCGTGGGATCCGAACCCCGGACCAGGAGGAGCTCTCCCAGCCGGACCCAGTACGCGGGCACGCGCGCCTCGATCGCGAGCACGCTCCGCCAGGCTTCAATGGCTTGCTCCCGGTGCAGCCAGCCGTTGGTCCCTACCTTCCAGCTCCCCACCTGGCGGTCGCCGTCCGTCCAGCTCTGGAGGAGCCGGGCGCGCAGGAGGTGGAAGCCGAGATCCCGCGCGGAGGGAGGAAGGGTCTCCAGCCGCTCCAGGGCCGCCCCGAGCGTGTAGATGTCCACGGAGCCCCTCTTCAGGACCTCCTCTGCCTCCTGCACCATCACCCGGCTCCATTCCATGGGGCCACAGGGGCTCGCTGGATCCAGCGCCAGGGTGTGTTGCGCGGCCTCGATGGCCTTGCTGCGCAGGGCCAGCAGGTCCACATAGGTATTCGGGCGCTCCGCGAGCCAGGCGAGGAAGCGCGCCTTCTCGCAGGCGAACCCGGCGTGACCGGCATCCACCCGGGCGGCCATGTCCAGCGCCGCGAGGCTCTGCTTCGCCGGGCCCGGCTCCTCGTCGTCCTCGTCGTCATGGGACAGGCGCAGCGGCCCGCCGAAGGCGGATTGCGTGAGGTTCATCGCGGCCTGGGTAAAGCGAGCCTGTGCCAGGTGGGCGGGCGCGAAGCTCTCCGCCGTGGTCCTGGCGCCCTGGAGGGCCTGGAGCCCCGCCGTCAGGTCCGCGCCCGCCTCGGCCTTCCTGCCCTCCTTCCCGCGCTCGGCGGCGCGCAGCAGGAACACGTCCGCGCGAAGCAGCCGCGCCTCCACGAACCAGGGATGCTTCGTGCCTACGACCTCCAGGAGCGCGAGCGCCGCGTCCAGGCGGCCCTCGTGCAGCGCGACGAGCGCCGCGCCATACTTCGCCGACGGAAACCCCGCCCCCGCCGCCTGCCGCAGCAGCGTGAGCACCGGCTCCCGGTAGCGCTGCTCCGCGTCCTGCTCGCGCGCCTTCCGTTCGTCCGCGTCGGGAGCGGCGAGCGCCTCCAGCCGCATCACGCGGTAGCGCTCGCTCAGGATCTGCGCCCGCACCCACGCCACACGGGGCACGCGGAAGCCCGCGTTCCAGGCGGCCTCCAGATGCGCGAGGGCTTCCGCCTCGCGACCGAGGGCCCGCTCCCCGCACCCGAGCGCGTAGTGTCCGGGCCCCTCAGCCTCGGCGCCTCCGAGCGCCATCTCCGTCGACAGGGTCTCCATCCAGCCGCGCAGCTCCGCCTGCTCGCGCGCACGTCCGTGCAGGCGGGCCATGCCCATCGCGCGGGCCCGGGCCTCGATGCGCTCCGCGGCGCTGGTGAAGTGCGCGGCCCAGGCGGTGTCCCGCCGGGATTGCCTGTCCGCCGTGCAGGCCGATGCCGCAATGAGTAGCAGCACCTGCAAGGCCCGCACGGCGCTCGTGGGCCCTCCAGAAGTCGCGTTGCTCGGGGTGTCTTTCAAAGGGGGCGACTCCTTGTGCGTTCCGTGGCGCGTGCGCCCGGAGCGTGTGCCTATCCAGGATACAAAGCCTTGCGCCGTCATGGAGGGCTCTCCGCGTCCATTCCAGACAGAGCGGCTGCATTGCTAGAGTCCGGCGCCATGCGTTGGCCTCTGCTCCTTCTTTCCCTGCTGGTGGTCCCTACCGGCTGTGCCCACCGGCTGCGCCCGTCCGACCTGCCGCCACCCACGGCGAGCCATGGGCACCTGACGTTGGCCATGGATGCCTTCCTGCAGGACCCGGCCTCCTACGAGAAGCGGGTCGTTCGGAGCCCGCTCCTCGCCGGTGGCATCTCCTCGCGGACTCCCGTGGATGCACCGATCCTGGAACTGGAGGCCGGACAGGCTCCCGGGGTCTTCAACGAAGCCGTCCAGACCCTGGCGGGAAAGCCCACCGAGGCCCAGGTCGTTCAGGCCTTTGGCGACCTCCATGCGGCGTGCGACGCGGACCATGAGCAGGCGTGCCAGTTCCTGAAGGAGCAGAGCCTCCCGCCGGCCAGGATCCAAGGTCGGGTGACCCACCCCAAGGAGAGAAGCCGGTCCTTCCGGAGCGAGTACGCCGTGGTCATCATGCAATGCCGAATTGACGTCGATGGGCACGTGCGGGACTGCGAGGTCATCGAGGACGGCTCCGGGCAACCCTCCCAACACCTCATCGCGCAGCTGGATGAAAGCCGTTACCGGCCCTGGACCCTGGCGGGACACGCCGTGACCACCTCGTATGGCTTTACCTTCAACCTCCGTTATGGAGGCCCCGCCGAGGATGAGCTTTCGCTGGAGCAGAAGCTGGGCTGGGCGCGGCTGCGGGTGGCCCATTTCCCGCAGAGCGGCGGAGCCTGGGCCAACCTCGCGATGCAGCTCGCCGTCCACACGCCGGAGGATCCGGACTACCCGAAGGTGCTCGCACAGGCCCATGCCCTGGCGCCCAGATTCCAGTGGACGGCGACGGAGATGGCCTGGCACCGCGTGCAGGCCGGGCAATACGCCGCGGCCCTGATGGCGCTGCGCCCGGTGCTCCGCCGCTCCGTGATGGGGGAGCACCCCAACCCCTACGTGCTGGAGACCGCCGCCGCCGCGCACTTCGGGCTGAACCAATGCACGGAGGCGCTGGCCGAACAGCAGAAGGCCGTGGGACTGCTGCCCGCGGAGTGGCTCGCGCCAGAACGCGAGCGCTTCCAGCGGAAGCTCCAGGATTACCAGACCGCCTGCGCCACGTCCCCGGCCGTCAGCGCAGCGACGGGTCCTCGCTGATCCGCGCCACCGCGCCGTGCAGGATGCCCAGCTGCCGGGGCACGCGCTCCAGCAGCGCTCCCAGCACCGGATCATCGCTCGTGCGCGGCAGCGCCAGGGCCGGCAGGGGCGGGGGCTCGCGCCGCTCCTGCAACGCGCGGGCGAGCAGCTCCAGGCTGTCGCTGGCCCGCTGCGCCAGCTGCTGCGGCAGCACCGACGTCGTCCTCCCTTCGAACCGCCCCGTGCCCAGCGCCGTCACCGCCAGCGCGAACCTCCGCGCGTAGGTGAGCAGCGCCATGCCCGGCTCCAGGTGCCAGGGCGGACCCCGGTACTCCGTCATCAACCGCTGGAAGGAGGACTCCGCCTCCAGCAGCGCCTGGTCCAGGTGGCGGCGCTCCTCGTTCACCGCCGGCTCCGTGCCGCTGCGGTGCGTGGCCAGCTGTTGCAGGTACTTCCCGTCCGCGCGCAGGGCGGAGGCCGCCGCGTCCGGGAAGCGGCGGCGCTCCGGGCTGGGCCACAAGGTCCAGGAGCCCACCAGCGCCAGCGCCCCCGCGATGAGCACGCCCAGCGAGCGCTGCGACGCCACCGTCCAGTCCCCGGAGCTGAGCGTGGCCATCAGGAGGTAGTCCGGCGTGAGCAGGACCTGGAACGCGCCGAAGTTCAGCGGCAGCAGCGCCACGGAGATGGCCGTCAGCACGCTGATGACGCCCACCATCAGCGGCGGCGTGTGCACCGTGGTCGCGATGAGCGCCGCCAGGCTCGCGCCCACCAGCGTCCCCAGCGTGCGCTGGAGCACGCGCTCCTCCGTGCTGCCCGCGTAGGGCTGGAGGATGGAGATGACCACGAGGCTCACCCAGTGCGCGTCACCCACCTGCAACGCCCGCGTCAGCCCCAGCGCCGCCGTGGCCACCATCCCCGTGCGCAGCGCGTGCCGCAGCACCACCGAGTCCCGGTGCAGGTGGTCCCGGAGCGGCTGCCACGGGGAGCGCCCCGGCGCTGGCTTCGCGCCGCCCACCGTCCCCCTGCCACGCGCCG
>NZ_JBKGHJ010000869.1:0-2022 GCF_046520365.1 Corallococcus sp. 4LFB | reverse complement strand
GGGCCGGCGCAGGCGGAGGCCGCCGCGGCGGTGCTGCTCGCGGCGCTGGTGGCGCAGGGGCTGCCGGTGTGCGCGTTCAGCCCGCGCGAGCGCAACCTGGAGGACGCGTTCATGACGGTGACGAAGGGGAGGGTGGCGTGAGCACGCAAGCGAGTCCCGCGTCGGGTGCGACCGAAGCCGCCCCCTCGCCCGGTGTCCCCGCCATGACGTCCGACCGCTGGGAGCGGTGGGGCGACCGGCTCAACCCGCTGGTGGTCAAGGAGGTGCGGCAGGGGCTGCGCACGCGCGTGTTCTGGGTGTGCTTCGGGCTGTTGCTCGCGGCGTGCCTGGTGCTGTCGCTCATCGCGTTCGGCAACACGCACGCCAGCACGTACACGCGCGAGGGGCGCACGTACTTCTACTCCTTCTTCGTGTGCCTGGCGCTGGTGCACTTCGGCGTCATCCCCTTCAACGCGTACCGCTCCCTGGCGCGCGAGCGCGAGGACGAGACGTGGTCGCTGCTCCTGCTCACGGGGCTGGGGCCCCGGCGCATCCTGGGCGGGAAGGTGGCGTCGTTCCTGGTGCAGGCGGCGCTGTACGCGTCGGCGGTGGGGCCGTTCCTGTTGTTCAGCTACTTCCTCAACGGCATCGACCTGCCCACCATCCTGATGGTGCTGCTGATGGGCGGAGCGTGGCTGGTGTTCCTCACGCTCGTGTCGGTGTGCGCGGCGACGCTGGCGGACAGCCGGATGGGGCGGGCCGCGGTGCGGCTGGGGCTGGTGGGCGTGCTGGTGGTGACGTTCTTCCAGACGCTGACGCTCACGTTCGTGGTGACGCAGGAGCGCGGCAGCGGGTTCTCGTTCGACCGGGACTTCTTCCTCGGGCTGGGCGCGGCGTTCTGGCTGCTGGTGTCGGACGGGTGGTTGATGTTCGAGACGGCGGTGTCGCGGCTGTCGCTCGTGACGGAGGACTACACGCGCCATCCCCGGCGGGCGCTGGTGGTGCAGGTGCTCCTGACGTTCGTGGGGATGACGGCGGTGTGGTGGTTCATGGACAGGGACGACGACATCCCCGGCGTGATGGGCATCCTCGGCGGCCTGCACCTCATCTTCGCCAGCCTCTTCATGGCGACGGACGTGGACGGGCAGTCGCGGCCCCTGCGCGCGGGCACGCGGGTCTGGTCGCTGTTCAAGCCCGGGGCGCTGCGTGGCTTCAGGCTGTCGGTGCTGCTGCTGCTGGGCTGGGCGGCCGGGTGCGCGGTGCTGCTGCTGCTGTCGGACGGCTCCACGGGGAGCCTGCGGATGGGGATGGCGCTGGTGGCGCTGGCGCTCTACGGGGTGCTGTACCTGGCGGTGGCGCTGCTGCTGGGGCGGATGCCGCGCTCGGGGCGGTTCGCGTCACCGGTGGCGGTGCGGTTGCTCTTCATCGTGGCGGGGACGCTTGGAGCCGGGGCGCCGCCGCTGCTGGCGGTGTTCCTGGACCTGGAGGGGAGCGATGAGTTGCTCAACCTGCTCAACCCGGTGCTGGGGACGGTGAACTTCGGCAGGTACGACTACAGCGACCCGAGCGGCCTCAAGATGCCGCCGGAGTTGCTGTTGTGCGTGGCGCTGGTGGCGCTCCTGGCGGCGTTCGCGGCGGACCGGGTGCTTGCTGCACGCGAGCGGCGGGCCCATCAGCAGTGAGCGCGAGGCTGGATGAGGCGGAGGTGGCGCGGCTGGCGCCGGGGTTGACCCTGGCCTTGCCGCGCCTGCCGCAGCGGGGACGGGTGGGCGAGGTGCGCGCCACGTCCGCGGGCAGCGCGATGGAGCTGCACGACTTCCGCGCGTACCAGCCGGGGGATGACCTGCGGCAGCTGGACTGGAACGCGGTGGCGCGCACGGGGGAGTTGGTGTTGCGCGTGCGCCAGGACGAGGTGTCGCCGCGCGTGGAGGTGCTGCTGGACGGTTCGCGCAGCATGGGGCTGTCGCCGCGCAAGGCGGCGGGGGCGCGCGAGGTGGCGCTGCTGACGGTGGAGGTGGGCGGGCGGCAGGGGCTGACGCCGAC
>NZ_JBKGHJ010000868.1:0-2024 GCF_046520365.1 Corallococcus sp. 4LFB | reverse complement strand
CGGTGCTCCCGGCCGGCCGCGCCGCCGCCCTCGCAGGCCCGCGGGCAGGCCCTGACGCTGGACGCCAAGGCGTTCCCGATGCTCACGTCGCTGGGGCGCAACCTGAGCCAGGCGGCCCGCGAGGGGAAGCTGGACCCGGTGGTGGGCCGCGCGCGGGAGGTCGAGGAGGTCATCGACATCCTGGGCAAGCGCCGCACCAACAACCCGTGCCTCCTGGGCGAGCCGGCGTGGGCAAGACGGCGGTGGTGGAGGGCGTGGCGCAGCGCCTGCTGGGGCTGCGCGGCACGCTGGCGGAGAAGGTCCTCGTGGAGCTGGACATGGCCACGCTGGTGGCGGGCACGCAGCTGCGCGGCTCGTTCTCGGAGAAGCTCAACGCCCTGAAGGAAGAGGTCCGCCGGGCCGAGGGGCGCGTGGTCGTCTTCATCGACGAAATCCACACGCTGGTGGGCGCGGGCTCCACGGGCGAGGGCCCGCAGGACGCGGCCAACGAGCTGAAGACGGCGATGGCGCGCGGCGAGTTCCCCTGCATCGGGGCGACGACGCACGACGAGTACCGCAAGTTCATCGCGGCGGACCCGGCGCTGGAGCGGCGCTTCACGCCGGTGGTGGTGAACGAGCCGTCGGTGCCGGAGACGGTGCAGATCCTCCAGGGCATCATCGGGCGCTACGAGGAGCACCACGCGCTGCGCTACCTGCCGGAGGCGCTGGAGGCGGCCGCGTCGCTGGCGAGCCGCTACGTGACGGACCGGTTCATGCCGGACAAGGCCATCAGCGTGGTGGACCTGGCGGGCAGCCGCTGCCACCGCGAGGGCAAGCAGCGGGTGGACGCGGCGGACGTGGCGCGCGTGGTGGCGAAGCTGGCGGGCGTGCCGGAAGAGCGGCTGCTGATGAAGGACTCCGCGCGGCTCCTGCGGCTGGAGAGCGACCTGGCGGAGCGCGTGATTGGCCACGGCGACGCGGTGGTGCGCATCGCGCGGGTCATCCGCCGCAACTACGCGGGCTTCGCGTCGCGCCGGCCCATGGGCAGCTTCCTCTTCCTGGGCCCCACGGGCGTGGGCAAGACGGAGATGGCGCGGGCGCTGGCGGAGGTGCTGTTCGGCAACCGGGACGCGCTGGTGCGCCTGGACATGAGCGAGATGTCCGAGTCCCACGGCGTGTCGCGCCTCATCGGTTCGCCCGCGGCTACGTGGGCTTCGGCGAGGGCGGGCAGCTCACGGAGCCGGTGCGCCGGCGGCCGTCGTCGGTGGTGGTGCTGGACGAGATCGAGAAGGCGCACCGCGAGGTGCAGATGCTGCTGCTCCAGGTGCTGGAGGAGGGGCGGCTGACGGACGGCAAGGGCCGGCACATCGACTTCTCGAACACGGTCATCGTGATGACCACGAACCTGGGCGCGGAGGCGTTCAACCGCACGGGCCGCGCGGTGGGCTTCGGCGCGGCGGACGCGGCCGAGGGCAAGGCGCTGGACATGGCGTCGGACACGGCGCGCAAGGCGCTGCCTCCGGAGCTGTGGAACCGCATCGACGAACGGCTGCCGTTCCGTCCGCTGGCGGAGCAGGAGGTGGCGAAGATCGCCACGCTCATCCTGGCGGAGAGCAGCAAGCGGCTCGCGACGGAGCGCGGCATCGTCTACACGGCGGGCACGGACGTGGTGGGTCACCTGCTCAAGTCCGGCGGCTTCGATCCGATGCTGGGCGCGCGGCCGATGCGCCAGGTGGTGCAGCGGCTGGTGGAGGGCCCCCTGGCGGAGCGCATCCTCTCCGGTGAGTTCGGCGCGGGAGACCGCGTGCGCGTGGCCGTGCAGGCCGGGCAGCTCCAGTTCGCGCGGGACGCCGCCTGACGGTGGCGCGGCAAGGCCGGAGCGCGCGGGGCGGCACCGTTCGCTCCGAGCCCGAGAATCCGGCGCGCGCGCGTCCGAAGGGCTCGCGAAGCCGCCTGGCGCATCCGGTTCGTCGAAGGCGAAGCGCGCGCCCGTGATCATCGTCGGCGCGGGCAGGCGTCGGTGGTGCGCTCGCGCTGGGCGTTTG
>NZ_JBKGHJ010000867.1:0-2031 GCF_046520365.1 Corallococcus sp. 4LFB | reverse complement strand
AGTACATGGTGCCCTCCGCCTTCCTCGTCCTGGAGGCCCTCCCCCTCAACGCCAACGGCAAGGTGGACCGCAAGGCCCTGCCGGCACCGCAGGGCACCGCGCTCGCCTCCGCCTACGTCGCGCCGGAGACGGTCACCGAGGAGCAGCTCCAAGCCCTCTTCACGCAGGTGCTCCGCGTGGAGCGCGTGGGGATCCACGATGACTTCTTCTCGCTCGGGGGTCACTCGCTGCTGGCCACCCAGCTCGTCTCCCGCGTGCGGGCCACCTTCCGGCGTGAGCTTCCCGTGCGCGCGCTGTTCGAGGCCCCCACCGTGGCCGGGCTTGCTCAGCGCATCGACGCCTCACGGACCTCCGCGGTGCAGGCCCCGCCGAGCATCCCCCGGGTGCGCGCCACCACGGCGCCGCTGTCCTTCGCGCAGCAGCGGCTCTGGTTCCTGGATCAGCTCACTCCGGGAGATGCGTCGTACAACATCTCCAGCGCGCTGAGCTTGAAGGGCCGGGTGGACGTGGAGTCCCTGCGCCGCGCCTTCGAGTCGCTCGTCCAGCGCCACGAGGCCCTGCGCACCACCTTCCACGAGCACCAGGGCCAGGCCACCCAGTCCATCCATCCTCCGAGTGGATGGACCCTGCCCCTGCATGACCTGTCCGCCCTGCACGAAGCGCGGCGCGAAGCCGAAGCACGACGCCTGGTCACCGAGGACGCCCGCCAGCCATTCCAGCTGGAGGAAGGGCCGCTCCTGCGCACCGCCCTCGTGCGACTGGGAGCGGAAGACCACCTGTTGCTCGTGACGATGCACCACATCGTCTCCGACGGTTGGTCCATGGGGGTCCTCGTCCGCGAGCTGGTGGCCCTCTACGAGGCTTTCAGTGCGGGCCGGAGCCCGCCGCTCGCGCCACTGCCCATGCAGTACGCGGACTTCGCGGCCTGGCAGCGCCAGTGGCTCCAGGGCGAGACGTTGGAGGCGCACCTCGGCTACTGGAAGCAGCGGCTCGAGGATGCGCCGGCTGCGCTGGAGCTGCCCACGGACCGTCCGCGTCCGCCCGTGCAGTCGCACCGGGGCGCCAAGGTGGACGTGCGCATTCCCGCGGAGGTTGCCCACGCACTCAAGACGCTGGCGGGGCGCGAGGGCGCCACACCCTTCATGGTGCTGCTCGCGGCCTTCCAGGTGCTGCTGTCGCGCTACGCCGCACAGGATGACGTCAGCGTGGGCACGCCCATCGCGGGCCGGACGCAGGCGGAGACCGAGGGCCTCATCGGCTTCTTCGTCAACACCCTCGTCCTGCGCGCCCACGTTGAGCCGCGCGCGACGTTCCGCCAGCTGCTCGCCCAGGTGCGCGGCACGACGCTCACGGCCTACGAGCACCAGCACGTGCCCTTCGAGAAGCTGGTGGAAGCGCTCCAGCCCGTGCGGGACACCAGCCGCAGCCCCCTCTTCCAGGTGATGTTCGCCCTGCAGAACACGCCCACCGAGCCGCTCCAGCTCCCGGGCCTCTCCCTGCGGCCACTGCCCCTGGAGGCCCACTTCGCGAAGTTCGATCTCACGCTCTCCCTGCAAGAGGTCCGGGAGGGGATGGTTGGCACGCTGGAATACGCGACGGACCTGTTCGACGCGGAGACCGTGCAGCGCATGGCCGGGCACTTCGGCGTGCTGGTGGAGGCCCTCGCGCAGAAGCCGGACACACGGCTGAGCGACCTGCCCCTGCTCACCGGCTCCGAGCGTCAGCAACTCCTGATCGACTGGAATCCTCCCGCCGCGCAGACGCCGCACGAGCCCAGCATCTCCGCGATGGTGGAAGCCCAGGTGTGCCGCACTCCGGACGCGCTGGCCGTCATCACGCCCGAGCGGCAGCTGACGTACCGCGAGGTGGATGCGAAGGCGAACCAGCTCGCCCACCGTCTACGAGGCCTCGGCGTCCGGCCCGAAGTCCGCGTCGGCCTCTGCGTCGAGCGCACCGAGGATCTCGTCATCGGCGCGCTCGGCATCCTCAAGGCCGGTGGCGCCTACGTGCCGCTGGACCCCAGCTACCCGC
>NZ_JBKGHJ010000866.1:0-2034 GCF_046520365.1 Corallococcus sp. 4LFB | reverse complement strand
TTCCAGGCTCCGGCAGGGCCTTGCGGTCCACCTTGCCGTTGGCGTTGAGGGGCAGGGTGCCCAGTACCACCAGGGCGGCCGGCACCATGTACTCAGGCAGCCGCTGCTTGAGGCTTGCCTTGAGAGTGTCTGGATCCAGCGACTGGCCATCGCGTGCGGTGACGTAACCGATGAGGCGCTTGTCCGCGCCGGTGCCCCGGGCCACGACAGCCGCTTCGCTGACGCCAGTGGCGGAGCGCAGGGCCGCTTCGATTTCACCGAGTTCGATGCGGAAGCCACGCACCTTCACCTGGAAGTCCGCGCGGCCGAGGAAGTCGAGCGTGCCGTCCTCCCGCCAGCGAGCCTTGTCGCCCGTGCGGTAGAGGCGCTCGCCCGGAATGGAAGCGAAGGGATGGGGGACGAAGCGCTCCGCAGTCAGGTCCGGGCGGTGGAGGTAGCCCCAGGCGAGGCCCTGGCCGCCGACGTACACCTCACCGGCGACGCCCACGGGCACCGGACGCAGGTGCGCATCGAGCACGTAGACGGTGGAGTTGGAGAGCGGTCGGCCAATGGGCACCGCACCATCCACCACCGAGTCGCGACGCAGGGTGAACGTCGTGGAGAAGGTGGTGTTCTCCGTGGGGCCGTAGCCGTTGATGAAAGTGGTGCCTTCGGGGATGCGAGCGAGATGCTCGCGAACGCGCGCGGCAGGCAGCACGTCACCACCCGCGAGCACCTGGCGCACCCCCGCGAGGGCTTCACCCTGGTGCAGGGCCATCTGCTCGAAGAGGGCCGCGGTGAGCCACAGGGACGTCACGCGGTGGTGGCGCAGCTGCGCGGCCAGTTCCTCCAGAGAGAGGGAGTGCGACGGAGCGAGGACGAGCTTCGCGCCATGCAGCAGCGCGCCCCAGATTTCGAGCGTGGACGCGTCGAAGGCAACGGGAGCGGCTTGGAGCCAGACCTCGTCGGGCCCGAAGCGCATGAAGGTGTTTCCGAGCACCAGGCGTGCAATGCCCCGGTGGGGCACGCAGACACCCTTGGGGCGCCCGGTGCTCCCGGAGGTGAACATGACGTAGGCCACGGCTTCGCCGTCCACGCGGACGTCGGGGGCGTGGGTGGGAGCCTTGGCGATGTCCTGGGCCTGTGCGTCCAGCCAGACGCGTTCGCCGGAAGTGGGCAGCAATGACGCGAAGGGCTGATGCGTGAGCGTCACGCTGACGTGAGCGTCCTCCAGCAGGGCCGCGATGCGCTCCACGGGAGCATTGCGGTCCACCGGGACGAAGGCCGCGCCCACCTTGAGGATGGCGAGCAGCGCCGTCACCATTTCGAAGGAGCGTTCGACGGCGAGTCCGACGCGCGCACCCGGGACGATGCCCATGGCTCGCAGGTGGTGGGCCAGCTGGTTCGCGCGTGCGTCCAGCTGGGCATACGTCAGCGAGTCATCCCCCAGCACCAGGGCGACGGAGTGCGGTGTGCGCCGTGCCTGCTGGGCGAAGTGGACGTGGGCGGGGAGACCCGTCGGGCTGGCGACGGTGGTGTCGTTCCACTCCACGAGCAGCCGTTGACGCTCGTCCGACGTCAGCAAGGGCAGCTCGGCCACGGGCTGCTCGGGCCTCAGGGCCACGGCCTCCAGCAGCATGCGCAGGTGGTTGGCCATGCGCTCCACGGTGCTCCGCTCGAAGAGAGCGGTGCTGTACTCCAGCGAACCGACGAAGCCCTGGGGCGAGTCCTGCATCATCAGGGTGAGGTCGAACTTGGCGGAGCGAGCGTCGGAGGCGACCTGCTGGAAGGTGAGGCCGGGGACGCGCAGGTCCCCGGTGGGCGCGTTCTGCAGGACGAACATCACCTGGAAGAGCGGGCTGCGGCTGGCGTCCCGCACGGGCTGGAGCGCTTCCACCAGCTTCTCGAAGGGCAGGTGCTGGTGCTCGTAGGCTGCGAGCGTCGTGCCGCGCACCTGCGCGAGCAGCTGCCGGAACGTGGCCTTCGGCTGGACGTGGGCACGCAGGACGAGGGTGTTGACGAAGAAGCCGATGAGGCCTTCGGTCTCCGCCTGGG
>NZ_JBKGHJ010000865.1:0-2035 GCF_046520365.1 Corallococcus sp. 4LFB | reverse complement strand
CGCCCGCGAGCACGGAGGCCGCGTCGCGCCCGCGCGAGTGCCAGCGGCCCTGGGCGTCGCGCTGGAGCAGGTGCGGGCCGGTGCTGATGCGGGTGAGGACGCCCTTCTCGATGATGACCAGCCGGCGCGCCTCCACGTCGCCCTCGGAGAGCCGGTCGCCGAAGTACTCCTCGAACGCGTCGCCCTCCTCGTAGTTGTAGAAGACGCGCGCGACGGGGGCGAATCTCCAGTCGATGACGCGCACCCCGGCGGCGAGGTTGGCGAAGCTGGTGCGGCCGAGCAGGTAGTCGCGCGCGCCCGTGGGGCCGGACAGCCGCAGGTGCGCGAAGTAGGGCGCGTTCGCGTCCGGCAGGGGCACGGTCTCCTGCCGCTCCAGCATGGAGCGCACCTCGTTCATCTGGGTGAAGACGTGCGGCAGGTCCGCGGCGTGCGCCGTGGTGGCGTCGTCGCGCAGGACCTGGAGCTGGGCCATCAGCCCCTGCGTGTCCAGCGTGCGCTCCGCGGCCTGGCGGCGCGCTTCGGACAGCGCCTGCTGGACGCGGGACAGCAGGGCCTCTTCCTCGGCGATGAGCGCGAGCGCCTCGGGCGACAGCTCCTGGCCGGCCATGATGTCTTTCCTTTCCGCCCGGGGGCGTGGGTGGCCGTGCAAGGTGAACGCTGGTCAGCGCTGGGTCAACCCGTTGGATTTTCGGGCCGTCTTGCTATGGTGAGGATCGCGGTTGACGCGCCCATCATGGGCTCCAGGGCGCTCCCGCACCGGCTTCCCATCCACCCCACCAGGTTGCCTCCCCAGGGGGTGGGGTAGATGTCCGCGACTGGTCGCGGACCCGGGGTGTCTGTCGAATGGCGGCGCGCGCCGGGGGAGGGTGGCTTCTAACGGCCCGCGCGGCTTGCTTCCGTCCGTCCCCATCCCGAACACGGAGGATGCACCGGATGACCTCGAAGAACGCGCCGTTCCGCTGGATGCTGTCGCTCGCCGCCTCGCTGGGAATCGCCACGTCGGCGGGGGCGCAGGAGCCGGAGCCCCAGACGGAGTCGGAGACGACGACCACCACCACCACGAAGACGACCCAGCAGGAGCTGTCGGAGGCGATGCGGCCGGAGGGGCCCACGGGGCTGGAGTTCGCGGTGAGCGGCAACGTGGGCTTCGGCCTGGGCTACGTCTACACGAACGGCCAGGCGCCGTCCGGCGGCCTGGAGGACCTGAAGATCACCGACTCCGCGAAGGTCTCCTTCCCCATCATCGCGGAGCTGGGCTTCCGGGTGACGCCCCGGTTCTACCTGGGCGTGTGGGGCAGCTGGGAGGCGGTGCTGACCAAGACGAACGACCTGTCGTGCCCGGAGGGCTTCGACTGCTCCACCTACCAGTGGCGCGTGGGGCCGGAGGTCCGCTACCACCTCCGGCCGGGCGCGAGCTTCGACCCGTGGATTGGCCTGGGCGTGGGCCTGGAAATTCTCAAGAGCCACGTGGAGGGGGACACGCAGGTGCAGGCCGCGCCGGGCGTGTTCGTCCCCGCGAACGTGGACACGCACGTCACGGACCGGGGGCCCACCATCGCGCGGCTCTCGCTGGGCGGCGACGTGCGCGTGACGCGCGCCCTGTCGGTGGGGCCCATCATCACCGCGTCCGTGGGCCAGTACACGGTGCGCACCGGGACGCAGACGGTGGACATCACCGGCGTGGGCAGCCGCGACCAGGGGCTCACGCCCGTGGATGACGGCTTCCACGCGCTGTTCACCCTGGGCATCCGCATCGCCGTGCTCCCCATGTAGCGCGGGCGGGCGCCGGAAGGAGCGGGACGTTTCCTGGAACCTGGGGGCCGGGGGTGGTGTCTTGGGGCGCGACTCCCCACCTCCCCCCGAGGGATGCATGTCTCGCAAGGTGTTCGTCGTCGTGGCCGGGCTGGCGCTCCTGCTGGCCTGGGGCTTCATCTGGATGCGCGCCTCCGCGCCGGTCGCGGCGGCGCGCGACGTGACCGTGGCGCACCCCGTGCCTCCCGCGTCTGCCCAGGCGCGGGCCCCGCGGCAGGAGGGG